>PWZG01000153.1 GCA_003567575.1 PVC group bacterium
CGGCAACGTTATGCGAGTTGCGGTCTGCTCTGGCGGAGTCAGAGAACCTGGCATGTGTGGACATTTCTTGCACGGGAATCGGGATACCTCGGGAAGGAGTCTGCGCGGCGTGAAAGCAACCGTTGCAGAGATTGCAGGGAAGGTTAATAGCCGTAATCCTGTGGTTGGTTCCCCCGAGGAGTCGAACGGGGTCGTAGTACCGGAGAAGTCGGCGAACAACGGGACGGTTTTCCCGGCGGAGTCGATGGAGGGAAGGACGCCGGCTGAGAGGAAGTCAACAACCGCCGCCAGGTTACGGACACAGAGCCGCTCAAACCTGTCGAACGGCAGCCGTTGGCTACGGAGAAGGCATACAAGGGGATGGCTTCAGACGATTATCCCCGCCGACTGCTTCAGTACTCGAAGTAGGAGCCGTATGCAGTAGTTCCGCACGTACGGATCTGGGCGGGGGGCACCCGGCGACGGGTGTCCCTACCGCGACTTATAATAAAAGAAAGGTTGCAAGACGTGATTTGTTTGTGGTATTTTCGTCGGCATGGCGAGGAAATTACGAGGCCTTCCCGTTGTGGCGTCCATTCGGGCTTGTATCGTAACAAGACTGAAGCTTGCGGATATTTTTGCCGTCCCGTATTCTTCCGCGAGTTTTCCACTCGAGAGGTGTTGCGGGAATTACAACTCCCGCGACACGATGGAACGGGGCAGCAACAACTCGTCGGGGGCGAGCGCGACGTAACCCGGGATATTCAGAAAGCGGATTCCGGCCCGCAGACTTCGCAAGGTCACGGACCACACGCGGCCATCCTGAGAGTCCGGAACCGGCACGGTCGTAAAGCCCTGGTCCACCACAATGGTTTCGGGCGCGATGCGCTGGCCGTCGCCATCCAGAAAGGCATGCCGCCCCTCCCGCAGGGTACCCGCGATAAGAATTTCCTCGGTTCCGGCGGGAACATAAAAGTAAAGGCGGTCGTACCAGTTCCGGCCCAACGGATGCGCATCATCGGCGCGAATACTGACGTTCGCACCACGCGGATCATAATCCCAGAGAAACCCCTGACCGGTGTTGGAAACTTCCATGCGATACAATCCGGGCTCTCCCACCGTCAGGTCCACCCCATGCGTTTCCCGATCGGGCGGAATATCCCCCTCGTCAACGCCATCGCCGTTGCGGTCGTATAAATCCCAGCGTACCGGACCGCGCGTCTGATACAATTGACCGGCGGAAAACTCGAAACGCGGCAATCGCCCGTCCTCCGTCCACAAATACAGGTACAACGGCGAACGATTAGCACGGCGCCCCAACTGACCCCGCCGTTCAGCGGGCTCGAAACCGCCGGGCAGCAAATCGTCATCGTAATCGGCCGGATCGTAATCAATGTCCAGCAAGTCATGCGTCGCAATTCCGGATTCGAGCAGGTCGAGAATCTTTTCCGTTTCGAACGATTCCTCATCGCGTTGCGCCGTCGGCGGACGTGTCCGGGTCCGGCCCTCACCCCATTCCAGGTGATCGTCGCGACGCACAATCCGATCGAGGGTGGTCACCAGCGCCACGCTGTCGATCATCAGCGTCTCGCGAATTCGCCATGCATAGCGAACCAGGTCGTCCATCGCCTGTTGCCGTTCCGGACCGCGCGTCGCGCTGAATGCCCGGTAGCGCTCGACATAATGGGTGTAAAAGATCAACTCGTCGATGCGAGCCACAACATCAGGCCGATCCATCGCCAATTCTCGCGCGGCGGCCAGTTGGCGGTACATGCGTCCGACGCGATCGTCGTTCATCGGCAGACTGCGCGCCGGGACATGCGGATCGCGCGTGGCGCCGTCGATCAAGCGATAAAATTCGCGCATCGGTTCGATGGCCGGTCCGAACGATTTCTCGAGGAAATCCTCAATCAATTCCTCCATGCGATCGGCTTCGTCAACGTCCCAGAGCATGCGCGCGGCCAGATAGAATCCCAGACCGCAGGCGCCCCAGTCGTCGGTGGATTCGGCATTCATGAAACGTGCGCCGTGCGCGTGAAACTTCGGCGTGGTGCGGCGCAGATACTCGGTATTGGACGCCCGCGGCCCACCCGCCAATTGCCAGTGCCAGACGGTCAGGCTGTAATATTCCCGGATTCCCAGCAATTCGGTACGCGCACCCCACCCCTCGAGCATGGTGTCGATCGTATGGCCGCCGCGGATAAAACTGGTGGCCAAGCTGACAATCACATTGGGATGCACATCGATTTCCGGCGGCGGCGAATGATGGCTGTAGGCATAGATGCCGACATATTTATCGGGACCGAACCTTTCCACCACGGCTTCGGCCACTTTATTGGCGATAAACACCGCCTGTTCGCTGGGACGGCCGATCGCACGGCTCGGTTCGCATTCGGACCACGGATTGCCGTCTCTCGGATCGAGCGCCACGGAATCGGCCTCCGGATTGCGCTCGAAATGGTTCAGCGCATAGTCGATAAACATGCGCTGTACATCCGGATGCGACACATTGGGTTGAGCACGGTCGGTTCGTTCCCCGTTGATCAGTCCCCAATATTCGGGGTTTTCATCAAACGCTTGCTGGTTCGCCCGGATAATCCGTCCATACGCATGTCCTGTACTGAGCGTAAAATTTGCGGTGGTCCGGTTCCGCAAACGCCAGCGCGGCCAGACGGCCTGAACCCAGGGTTTGGTATGCCGACGAGACGAACCGCGCGGACCGCTACGATTGTAATAGTCGGGCCGCTGATAATCGTCGACGGCCATTTTCAATTCCGGCTGTTCGGGGATAATCTCCCAGGTATCGGTGGGAAAGAACTGGCGGTGACCGAAACGGTACAGCAAATCCCAGAGGGCGAATTGGGCCGACAGCGGCGTGGCGCCAAGCAAGTACAAACCGCGGTCCGTACTGCGCAACAAGTAATCGTCGCGATCGAAGGAGCCGCTGCCAAAGGGAACCTGGAAGGGAAGTTCGGCAAAATCGTCCGGGACGCCCAACACGATCCCTTGGCTGCCGTCGCCTTCCGTCACGGAAAACTCCGCGCCGCTGATCCGTTCAAGATACGCGGCCAGTTCCCGCGCGGCATCACGAATATCTTCATCAGCCTCGGCGCCGATCACAATATCGAGACGAGATTGCCCATCTGCCACCAACACCATTTCCGGTGCGGCCTCCGCCTGGATCACGGACAGGAAGGCCAGTGCTGGAATCACCGTCCGCCATAGGAACCATTTTCCGCGGTATACCAAGTATCGAACCACGTTTTTTCCTCCCAATTTAATCCGGCAAAAACCCAGAATCACGTAAGCGTCGCGTTTAAGAGGGTCGGGAATGCATCTCTTATCTCGCCCCTTATCTCACCCCTTGTTGTCTCGAACCTTGTCTCGCACTTTGTCTTTATTTCCCGATCGTTATCCCGATCATCGTCATTACGTCACGCCTGGATCATCCCATGCGCGAATCCATCATGGCGTCCAATCCGGATCGGTCGGCGACCAGAACATGACCGGGGCCAGGATGCCGCCGGTACCCAATTCGGCCAGGCTTTTGTTTTCGATCCGCACCACCACCCAGTTCTCGCCGCCGAAATTCAAGGCGCTGGCGCCGTCCTCGCGCACCGTGGGCATATCGAAGGGTCGGAAACTGCCCGGCACGCCGGGCACCCCTTCGCGCGGCTCGCGGCTGGTGCCCATGAACACGCCGTTCACCCAGACACTGGCCAGGCGGTCGACGCCGCCGAACCACAGATACACCGGACGGCCTTCATATTCCGCCGGAATCTCAACCTTCTGCCGGTACCAGGCGATGCCTTTATAATAATGCAGTCCCTGATCGGACCAGCTTCGGGTACTGGTTTTCATCGGCTGCCAGTTGCCGCCCAACTTGCCGGGACGGTGATAGCCGGATATTTCACCGATCTCGGCCGGATCCAGCAGGAACATCCATTCATCGGGCAAGGTTGCCACGATTTCACCTTCGCTTACCGCCCGTTCATAGCCCGTGACAATCGGCCGGCGGAAGAATCGGGTAAAGTACGCGCCGCCTCCACCCCGGAACTCGGCGCTTGCGTTAAGGCTGACGAACCGGTGGCCCCAACGCCCGCTGCCTTC
This sequence comes from PVC group bacterium, assembly GCA_003567575.1. Taxonomy (GTDB): domain Bacteria; phylum Verrucomicrobiota; class Kiritimatiellia; order CAIKKV01; family PXCX01; genus PXCX01. Next base: position 4,090 of record PWZG01000153.1, read on the forward strand.
CAGCACCTCGGCCACCATGGCTTCGGTAATCTCATCGAACGCCGTCATTTTCTCGTGCGCCGTCACGAAATCATGCCGGTTGCGCGCTTGCATCAGATCCAGGAACAAATCCATCCGTTCGTATCCCTGGCGGATCATGCGGACCCGTTGGACATACGGCGAGTCCGCTTCGGTTTCGGCGCGATCTCCCCTTCCGGTCAACCGCGCCATCCAGCCCGGGCGTTCGGCGCGTTCGGCAATCTTGACCGCCTCATCCAACAAGTCCCGCAAGGTATCCCGCCGGGGATGATCCTTGAAAATCGGGAAGTATAGGTAACTGGAACCGGTCATATAGGGTGTATCGCGGAATGCGGCCTCGAGTTGTTCGTGATAATCGCCCATCACCGCGGCGGCCGGGCCGTAGAATTTTTCGTAAAACTCTTCCAGAACCGCATCGACGTCCGTGTTCACGTCCCACATCATACGCGCCGCCAAATAGAGCGTCAACGGATCGCAGGCCCAGGAGTGCCGGATACATTCCACCCGCATCGCCTCCACGCCTTGCGCATGAATGGCCGGAATCTCATTGCGGACACGGTCGATTTGGGTTTTCGGCAATTGCACGCAGGCCAGGTTGTTGTAATATCCCCGGTATGTCATTTTTTGCACGCCGCGAGCGGCATATTCGTCGATCAGCCAGCGCAACAGATGGCGGTCGGGACTCATCGGATTATCCATACCCCGAATGCGGTCGATGGTAATGGGCGCAAACACCGGCACGATGCGCGGATGCATCTCGATCGCCGGCGGCATCATATGGGCGCCGTAGGTATAATGCACAATATAAAGATTAGGAAATTCATCCTCAAGATTTTCCAGTACGCGATTAAAAAACCAGATATATCGATCGGTCATGGAAATGCGGTCGCCGGTCGGATCGTAGACGTCCTGATCGAGCGCCCGGCAGCCGTCACATTCGCAATAGCCGCCGCCGTCATGCGAGGCCGCGCCGACATACTGGACATCGCCGCCCATGTTCTGCGCCGCGCGCCGGATTCCTGCCGTCGCACGCTCGAGCACTTCCGGATTCGAGAGACAATCCTGGCGGGGGCGCCGTTCGCCACCGACCAGGCTGTACCATTCCGGATTATCGCTGAAATCGCCGCGCGGCAATCCGGGAATCCCGTGCCCGCCGGTCGATCGCCGGTCGCCGCCCAGGCGTTGACGGGCGATCCAACCGGTGGTGGCCGACGCCCAGGGTTGCAGCAGGCGCAGTTCCATGGACGGCGCCTGGGTTTCGGTCTGGCGGGCCACGACCGCGTCGTCCGCTTCCGGCACGACCCGGCCCAAATCGCCGGGAATATACCAGCGGAAGCCGAGCTGCTCGAGGAGTTCATAGACGCCGAAAAGGGTTCCTTCATCGCTCAATCCACGGATATCGACACGGTCTTGCCGTACCCGCAGGGTAAAGGTCGAGGGATTTTCGCCGGCCGCGCGACTGAGCGCATCGAGCGCTCCGTCAGCCGTCGTTCCCAAATATACCGGCAACAAACCATCCGGGATGTTGTCCGCTACGACCACCTCAAGCGCCACGCCGGTCATCAGCGCCAAATGTTCGATCAACTCTTCGGCGGCCTGTTGTTCCCGTTCCTGGGGTTCCGCCGGTAAAACGATCGCGGCCCGTGCTGCGCCCTCGTCAATCAACGATACCCTGTCCGCCCTCGCGTTTCCTTGCAGGTTCACCCATATAGTCAACATCGCCAGCATGATCATGAATAACGGCTTCATATTTCTTTTCCTTTCTTTGTTGCTACTCAGGGAGTCCCATCCTTACGTACAAATCAGGCTCTTGCAAAACCTCCGCGGCGGCAAGGGATTGCCGTCTGTCTGCGTGTGGGCACGCACAGGCAGGCCCTCCAAAGGATTAGTGTTGTCGAAATCCCTTGCGTAACCCCTTTCCTTGGAGGGACGCAATCCCTCTTGACCGACGTAGCCCGCCGGGCGAAGTCGGTTGCGTCCGTTCGGAACGAGGTTTGCAAGAGCCTCACAATGTCAATTTTATTGATAAGAAATCGCTTTTCAGGCGGCACGGGTCCCCGCCCGCCTGCCTGTGCGTGTCCGCACGCAGACAGGCTGGCACCGGCGTGAAGGAGCGCATTCATGGAGCGAAAGCTAGCAAACTCAGCCGGAGGCGTCAAGTCCGGATTCGAACGCCAGTCAAG
>PWZG01000595.1 GCA_003567575.1 PVC group bacterium
GATTAAGAACGACGAAGCGGGTCGTTTAAGCGTAACCGATAAAGTATGGGAATTAAGTGTGCAAAGCAAGTGTACGGGTAAGTGTAAGAGCGCCTGCGACCTGCTTAAACGAAAGGTTGCGTAAGCATACTGCCTGTCCAGCGGGTGATTTTGACATCGGCATGGGGATGCCGGTCCAACCCCCTTTCGCAGCGGGAGGAATGCAATCGTTGTCGGTAAAGCGGTAAATTGGGGCCATCTCGCCAGGTATTGGAATGCCGGGGCGGGTGTTGGCGATGGCTGACCGGCGCCTGGTTAATCATTATGACCGGCCGGATACCGGCGCGATACAGGCGGCGCCCGAGGTCATCGTCTTCCTGGCCCCATCCCTCGTAGCGTTCATCGAATCCGTTGACGGCATCCAGTGCCGAACGATGGACGGAAAAATTACAGGAACGTAATTTCGGTTTATGGGCGGGGGCAATGCCGAGACGGCGCAAGAAAGCGTAAAAAAGAAACTTACGGTGCAACGCATGCAGTAACCGCCATTCTTCGGGAGAATGAAGGGCTGCGAGCGCGCCGGCATCGATTGTTGCGGTATCGAACCGTTTCTCGGCGACAGTGGACAGTTCCAGCACGTGTCCCAATCCGACATTCAATGCCGATACCGCGTTGTGATGCGCTGCCAGCCAACATGGATGCGGCAGGGTGTCTTGATCCAGAAACGCCAGGAAACGGCCGCGAGAATGGAAAATGGCATTGTTACGTCCGCGGGCTGCGCGGAAACCGTCATCCGGTTGCCAGACATGAACCAGCGGGAACGGTAGACTTGCGGCGATCGTTTGCAACATGGATTGCGTTTCTTCGGGCGGCGACCCGTCGTCGGCGATGACAACTTCGTCCGGAAGACGATGTTGCCGTTCCAACGCCCGTAGTACCAGCCGTAGATTATCGGGATCCCGATACGTGGTAATGATGACGCTGATGGCAATCACATCGTTCATTATGGTTGTGCTCCGCGGTTAACCAATTTAGTGCCTTAAACTCACGAAACCGCCATGAAAAACAAGAAAACCGTTAGCCGTTCCCTCGCGTGATCTCCCTCTCCCTCTGGGAGAGGGCCGGGGTGAGGGTTGGCGAAGCTATTAGATGCTTTTACTGCAAATCCTCAAATGCCGTAATCGTGATCGCCAGATACCCGGTTTTTTCCCAGCGGCTGTAAAACATTTCACGATCCATCCAGCGATCGCGTTTGGGGCCGTCGTGCATTCGGATGCCGTCGCCTGTTTCGGTTATGGCGGTAACGACGACATAATGTCCGGGACCCGGCGGTTCCGTGGGGCCGAGCAGGACAATCAGCGGTATCCCGTCTTTTAATGCCGATTCCAGTACGGTTGCGTTATCGGTCCAAACATCGGCATGATACCCTTTCTCCGCCGCCACGGCAACAATCAGTGCGGGGATGGTGCCGCCGAGAGCCGGCAGCATGAGCGCTTCGCGTAACGTTTCCAGATCGGGTTTCCCGTCGCTATGGCGGATCAGCATTGCCAGAGCCGTTGGTCCGCAATCGTCGGATCCGCTTTGCTCAATAAAAGGTATGTCTACGGCGTAATATGGTTTGAAAGGCGCCGGCGCCGGAGTTGACCGGCACGATACGCCGGTCACGGCGGCAGCGACGGCAAGCAACACCGATACAAAGTGACGGCGTTTGCCGTCTAATACCGACGGATTACGCATCGGATATCCTGTTTGCCGTAAGCGACAGGTGGTCATCAAGTGACGCTCCAAAGAGACCGCTACACCCGGTCCTCAGTTTGTTGGCGCGTTACGTACCGTGCGGAATCCCACCCGATTTGCGCTTCGTTGCGGCAACCCATGACCGCGACTGGCGCAACGCAACATATCGGCAGCATTGGCGAAGGAACCGCCGCGCATCACGCGATGGATAAGTTCGGGAACACTGTCGGCCAATACCAGTGGATTGAATCGTTGCATGCGAAGGATGGTTTGATAGGCTTGATCGTAGTACCAGTCCTCGCACCATTCCCATACGTTGCCGGCCATATCGTATAATCCAAGCGCATTGGGTGGATATGTTTTTACCGGTGTGGTCCACGGCCATACGGTGTCTGTGATAGAATGTTGAAAATTAGCCGATTCCGCCAGCGTTTCCGGATCGTTTTCATCGCCCCATGGATAAATAATGTCCCGGCCGCCGGCACGCGCTGCATATTCCCACTCGGTTTCCGTCGGTAACCGGAATCCGTTCCGGTCGCGGTGTGTAATGACCGTTCCATTGCGCCTCGGAAACTCGTATACCGGTTCCAGACCGGCCTGCCGGCTGCGCCAGTTGCAGAACCGGGCGGCATCGGCCCATGAAACAAAAACAACGGGATCCGCGTCGCGTTGCGGGAACCCGGGATTGCTCCAATGATGCGCGGCGCCTCTTTCTTCGGCATCGGTCCGATAGTTGGTGTCGCGAACAAATGCCGCAAACTGGGCACGCGTTACAGGCGTTGCGTCCATTATAAACGATGCGACACGAACCGTAACGGGCGGCGCCTCGTTCGGCATACCGTCGCCGCGTAAACGTCCCATACTGAACTCGTTCCCTTCGACATAGACAGCGTCCCTGGATATGTTTCTTCCCGGCGGCAACGATATTGACGGCGGCAACTCGGCTATCGGTGTCGAACGGACGCTTTCGACGGCATCCCAAGGGAGCGTTATCTGACGTCCGTTGACAAGCAGCAACACATTCACGGAGCGTTCCCTTGAATGCAGTGTCAACTGCTGACCCTTTGACGTCTCCAGCGTCCAAACGCCGGTTTCTTCATGCGGCGTCACGCTGACGATATCGGCGGAGCTGACGGTATCGCCGCCGCGACGTCTCTGGCCTTCAACGGTTATATCAGGCGAGACAAAACGGCCGTAGAAAACATCGCCGGAAACCATGCGCCATGTTAAGGCGTCCGACGACGGATTCACCGTTGTTCGTTGGTAATCGAGATATTCGAAAGCGGTTGACGTGAATGTCCGGATTGCCTTTTTGCCGTCATCCGCCCATTCCCGTAGCATACCGGAATCGAGTTTACCTACAAACCGTTCATTGCAAACGGTATCAACCATAGTTTGACGGGTATCCGAATCGAGAGCAACACGTTTGACCAGTGGCGATGGGATATTCAGCTTTCCGTGTGCCGTCTCCAAACTCCAAACGGTGGCGCCGATGATGGTTGCGCGATCGTCCCGTTCATTGCGCATGCGCAATAGCGCCGTTTCATGCGGACGCCAATTAGTGGTATTGGCGCCGGCAACTGCTGTTAAGGGTCTTTGGGTGACGATTTTCTCGACTTGTCTCAGCGGGATATCGAGAGTATTCCCAAAGCGGTCGTACATAGTCAATGTGGTATCTTTGACGATACCCCGCAGAAAAAGGTATTCGCCCCGAAACCAGGCGGCGGCCAGCAAGGATTCGCCGTCACCAGCAAACGAAAAAGCATCCGCGGACGCCAGCGGAACCGGCCATGTTCCGTATTCATGTTGCATTTGCAGTATTGTCCGGGAACCGTCGACGTTGATAATGCTTCCGTCATTCAGAGTTACCTGAGTTTGGAGCGTCTTCGGCAAGACGGCGGGATGTTCGCGATGAAAGACAACACGCGCCGCGGCAATGCCGTCTTCCTCGTCGTCCCGGTATATGGAAAAGCGACGTTCCAAAAACCGCATGTTCAGCTCAGCAGCCCAGCGGTCGCCGGCCACGGTTTCGACAAAGCCATTTTCCAGTTCTTCGGAGCCGAAAACGATGCGCTTGATTTGCGAAAAATCCAAAGATTGTCGGCCAACCGCGCTTTCGAACCGCATTGACGGATTGGATATATCATCCTTTTCGATGATAAATCCGTCGCGATAAACTATTTCGGCGCGCAAACGTCCGGGATCAGCGGTCGCCGTCATAACCTGTGCGCCCGTTGTGATTGCCGCAAAGGCAATGGCCAGCGATCCGAGTTGATGAATCTTCCGTCGGAACGAAGATGAATGGGAATGCATACGATCAAACAGCAAAGGGAATACCTCTTTGTGAGCGGTCATGAAAAAAGGGCAAGGCGGGCTTAGTCGTTCAGGAAGCCTTCCACTTTTTGTTGCAAGGCTTGTTTGGGCATGGCGCCGTTAATCTGTCCGGTGACAACCCCCTGATTGAACAACAATAGCGTGGGAATAGAGCGTATCCCGTATTTTACCGCCAGCTCTTGGTCGTTTTCGATATTTACCTTGGCTACTCGCAGTCGTTCGCCCATATCTTGCGCCAACTCTTCGAGGACCGGCGCCAAGGCGAGGCAGGGTCCGCACCAAGTAGCCCAAAAATCTACAAGAACCGGAACGTTGGCATCGAGCACGTCCGATTTCCAGTTCTGCTGCGTCACTGTAATGATCGTATCGGAATCCATTTGCATCTGTCCTTCTTCTAATTATATGTTGATTTGGCCCCACCACGAGAGGCCTGCATCGGGAAATGCCTGGACGGCAAGCATGTATACCAGCAGAGCGGCAATGATTACGGCGGCGACGGCGGTAATCGTGAAAAAGAGACCGGGACCCTGGCTGGGCGCTGGTTTTTCGATTGTTCCGTCTGCAAGACCGGACTCCGTTTCCTCCGTCGACTCGGCCGATGGCTCGGTTGATTTGTCGCGAGCCAAAGACAGGGTGCGTGAGGCTTTAGCCGCGCCCGTACCGTCAGGCCGTTTGATACGAATGGTTTTACGTTGCGTGGAGGGGATGGCATCCGCCGCCGGCTCTCCCGTTTCCGGAGTATCCAAGCGCGAAGTCCGGCTTTTGGATTCCTGTTGCGCCGCTGCTTTCCCGGCGTCGGTATCCGCGGCAGACGCTTCTTCTGACAACTGCCCCGCAACCGGCTGACTCTTTCCGGTATTCGGTCGTTGCAAGCGAATGGTTTTAATGTCCGTAGCACCGCCGGCTGCCAATGATTCGCCGTTTTTATCGCCGTCTTGTAAAACCTTATCCAGCGGAATACGTGATGTCTTGCTTTTGGATTCCGGCGAAGTCATACCGGCAGGCCGTTTTAAGCGAATAGTTTTTGGCGAGCCCACATCCGCGGCAACGTCCGCGGAAGGTTTTGGCGGCTGTCCGGCGGACGGCGGGCGCGAGAGTCGGATGGTTTTGGGGCCCCTGTCCGCGCTGTCGCTGTTGACTTCGCCCATGGCGTCACTGATACGCATGGACAGAGCGGAATCCAGCGGAATGCGTGATGTGGTCTTCTTTTTGTTTTCCATGTCCGCCGGTGACTTCTTCAAGACAACCGTCGGTTCATCGCCGGTTATGGCCGGCGTTTCCGGTTTGTCGCCCGCTCCCGTGTCCGGCACAACAGGTTTGACCGGGGCCACGCCGTTTTTTTTCGCCGAATTGTCAGCGTTTTTCTCCGATTCACCCTTGGAATCAGTGGGGCGTACGGTTAGCTTGGGAGGGATTTTCTGAGGTTCCGGAGTCTGTTCATCCGTCATGACAATTTACCTCGCTTATACATCTTCTAAACCCAACATGTTGGCGTCCTTGCGGCAGCCTATGGCGATATCCACATAACTCTTATATACAGTATACCACTTTGCCCGCAACGTCAAGCATCAACCGTTACTATACGGCCATGACTTCGGTTTCCTTGCTCGCCAAATCCCGGTCGATACGCGTGATTGCCTCATCGGTCGCTTTCTGCACATCCGCCAGGGCGGCATCGCGTTCATCTTCGCCGACAACACCTTTTTTCTGTAACGCTTTAATATGGTCGTTAGCGTCGCGCCGGATGTTGCGCACCGCCACTCTGGATTCTTCGGCCAGTCGGCGTACCACTTTGACCAATCCTTTGCGCCGTTCTTCGCTCAATTCCGGAATCGACAACCGGATGACCCGGCCGTCGCTGACGGGTGTTACGCCGATATTGGCGGCAAGTATCGCTTTTTCGATAGTGCCTATAGCCGTCGGATCATAAGGATTGATGACGATCAGTCGCGGTTCGGGTGTGGCGATTCCGGCCAGTTCCAGCAGGCGGGTCGCGGTTCCGTAATACGGCACCTGGATATGTTCCACCAGCGAGGGTGACGCCCGTCCCGTGCGTACGCCGCTGAATTCGTGATGCATGTATTCCAGCGCTTTTTCCATGCGGTCTTCGGCATCCAGCATGACATCGTCGATTGATTCCATGGAACAGTTTCCCCTTTCAATGCTAACAGATAAGTGTTCCCAGCGGTTGACCTTCCATCACCGCCCGGATATTGCCGTCTTGAAAAAAATC
>PWZG01000063.1 GCA_003567575.1 PVC group bacterium
GATCAGCCGGTGTTCAACTATTTGCTGGGAACCACGGCCATCCCGATCCAGCAACACGGGATCGAGGGCAGCAACACGGAGGGGTTCGACGATTTCTGGAGCCTGGACCGGACGACATCGCGCCCGTTCCGTGCGACCACGGCATACGGGCCGCGGTCCCCCTGGGGCGCCGGCACCTACGTGCTCAGCCGGCGTCCGTTTGACGCCATCCATGCGTTCGGAGAAGCCCAGAAGCACCAACCGGGCGTCGACGGCACGCATACATTTCAGTTCGCCTTCGATTTCGAGCCGCGCCATGTGACCGTCACCGAGGGCGTGATGAACGTGCACCGGATCGAAGGGAGAGTGGTGCCGGCACGTTTCCACGGAACCTTGCTGGCGGTCGATACATGCAACGAAGAGGGCGAACCGCTGATGCGACCGCGCCCGCAAACCGAAATCCGGTTCGTGATCCATGAAAACTTCAGCGATTGGTTTACCGAATCAAACCAAATACATTCAGTGACGACCGACGATTACGGCAATTATACGATCGAGATCCCGCCGGGCCGGTACGGCATCGAGATTCCGGATTTGCCGGGATACTGGGGCGAGAAAGTATTGAGTCAGGCAACCGGCGCCGACATGGTCGAGCACGGTTGGCCGTATGCCTTTATCAAGCCGGAGGAATGGCGTCAGAATGCCTACAACTCGCCCCATTTTCGTGGGTCGGGGTTGTCTGTCCGTTCGGCGGACGATCGACGGCTCGACCTGGTGGTTCGTAAACAGGTCTACGTGGTGGCCGCCTGGATCAATGAAGCCGCCGGCACCCGGTCCCGCCTGGTGTTCATGGAACCGGACGGCACCACGCACACCCTACCCACCGCCGATTTCCTCGAAATCGAATCGGAGATAATGATCGAGGGTAACGGCATGACCTTCGCCGCCCCGGTCCGAAAACATGGTAGCTCGATGCGCGCCATTTGGACCAATCTGCCGCCCACGACCTACACTTACGCCGGCACGACGCACCCGTACCTGACCAGCGACTTCGAGATCACTTTCGACGCTTTCGATTGGGGGGCTTATCCGGGTGCAATGCCGCCGGATGAACCACCTCTCAGTACAGCGATGATCCCGACGCCGATGCGGTATTTCTCGACGTCACCATCGATTGTGTTTAGTGACGAGGATGCAAGGTTTGTCCTTGTTACCGTGAAATACCTGCATGACGACAAACTCATGGAGCGCACCACCACTCCGCTTTACTTCGAGTATACCGAATGGCCGGGTCGCCGATTCGTCTATGAGAACCGCGTAAATACGGATCGGGCCGTTTACCTGTACATTCAGCATGGCGGGCTGTTTTACGCAGCCACGCGGCATGGCGACGATTGGATAGCGGATACCCGTGGACCGCCCGCCACGGTCAACCCCGGTCCCTACAACCTGACGGTGATTGCCCGGCATTCAGGCACCCCGGGACCACCCATTCATTCAGGCACCCTGGGATCGCCCATTCCCGATCTGCCGTTCGATCTGCTCCAGGACGGTGTTACTTATCAAACGCCCCACCAATTCAATGGCCTGACCGGTAGCGCCGCATTGGGTGAACCGGCTGATATTCCCAGCGCCTGGGAATGGTCTCGGGTCGATTACAAAACACATCCGTCCGGCGGCGCGGCCGCGGTGCTGGCAACCATCAATGCGCGGCCCATTGTCAATTTGACCGGCGTCCTGGCGCATGCCGTACACGGAGACCCGATCAGTAATGCGGCGGTCCGGTTGGTTCACGCCGACGGCGCCGTACCGTGGCGAGGAATGATCGCGACCGAGGTGCCCAGCGCCCGCACGGATCACGAAGGGCGATTCACATTCAACACAATTCGCTCCGGCATGGGCCCCTATATGCTCGAGACGCAGCATCCCGGGTATTTCCCGACGCGAACCCGAATCGCCTGGCACGATTTGCTGACGGAACTCCATCCCGAAGGTTTCAGCGCGGCGCTCGATGCCCCGATCCCCTTGACGCCGATAGTCGTTGATTTGGACTTGGACGACTGGAATCGTCATGGCTCGGTCTTGCACGGCGTGCGCTCGGCCGGCGCTGATCAAGCCGAGGAAACGGAGGCCGCGCTTACCCTGACGGTGGTTGCTTCCACGGCCGTTGAAGATCAGACGTTCGACCTGCCCGATTATGACGATGCCCAGGGCCAGCCCGGCGCGGTGCAAGAGCTGACGCTGACGGATACCCTGGAAACGGTTTGGCTGGTCGATGCCCGCTGGCGGGATGACGGCAACGGCCAACTGATCTCCCAGTTACCCGCTGCTGCCGACAATTTCTTCCCGAAAACGGTCACGCATCTTCCGCGACCGGACGATCCCGCCGGCATCGACGCCTGGATGCGTTTCATGCAGGCGAACGGCGCCTTCTACCGGCGCTACGATGTCGGAGGCAATCGTGCGTCCGCCGTCGTCACCGGACAGGTCAGCGTGGCCGAGCTGCCGCCGGGTCCCGTCCATCCGGTGTTGACGGTCGTTACCCGCAATGGCGGCCGAACCATCTTGTCGATGGGAACCGATAGACTGCATTCGGTGGCGCTACCCCGCTGGCTGGCCTTTGCGTCCGATATCTTTGCGATGGCCTCCTCGATCCAGGGAACCTATGCCGAGATCAAGGAAACCTACGCTTCCAAGCAGCCGGACGGAAAACTGGCGGTGCTTCCCATCCTCAGCGGCGGGATCGAGGAAGAAGACGGCTACCTGCGCTATTCCTACGGGGTGGGTGTATCATGGAAAGAGGGCGCCAATGCGCCCGGTGAAGGCGGATTAGGTATCGGGCCGGGAGTCCTGGGACTCGAATTCGAATCGGAGGCCGCGATCGGGTTTGACGGTCAAAGCGGCGACCTGTCCTTCGAGGTTGGCGGCAGTATCGGTCGCGAGGAAATCGAAATCACCGATTACATGCCGCGTTTCGCGCGCGCCCTGGGTGTGGAAGGCGCGATCAACCAGGTCAGCGGCGTGGCCTCGACCACCCGCAGCGGCGCCTTTGAAGGCGGCGAATGGACCGAACGCGAACTCGAAACCATGGTCGGCGCCTCGATCGATCTGATGCTGCGCTATAACCTCGAGGGCATCACCGGCCGCTTGCCTTATGTCGGACCGTTTATCCCCGCGGCGGATCGCAGTGGGCTGCTGCAACTCTTCGCCCGGTTGGACGCCGGCGGGCGCGTTGAAACGCGCCAGGTGTGGCGTACGATTGAACCGGAACGGGTCGCGGTGGGCGAGGAATGGCCCAACGGTTACATTATTCCCGATCCGGAGGCAGAGCCCGTGATTCCGGCGCGGCATGCGTTCGGCGGCGCCACCGAACCGGAATTCGAGACCGAGAATGCTTTCGCGCTGGGCTTGACCTTTGCCTCCAGTTTTGAAGGCAGTGCGCTTGGCGATGCCTTGTACCTCCAGGTCGGCCTCGAAATCACCGGAAACGAAAGCGACCTGGTCGCGGGCCAACCCTCCCTGGTCATCCTCCCCAACCTCAGTGGCAACTATCCGCCGATCCGGCGCGCATCGGGCGATGTGAACGCCTTCGCCAATGCGCGGCTCGATCTTTATATTACGGAAATCGAAAAGAACTGGACCTTGAACCTGGCCCGACTGGACCACCAGTTCGGCACCAGTAACCTGATGACCATGGCCGATCTGACGATTCTAGTCAGGGAATCGCCCAGGCCGGCGACCGAGTTCGACGGCGTTTTCCCGATCCTGGCACGGAATTTGCCGGCCGGATCGTCCTACGCCCTGCTGGGCAATCGCCTGGTGTTCGGCCTGTACGATGACGCGACGCAAACGACCCGGCTGATGCTGAGCCGGTACGATGGCGAGGTCTTCGGGACGGCGACACCGCTGGCGACCGTCGAAGGGCTGGGCTTGATCCGGCTGACCGATCTGGGTGCCGACCGCCTGCTGCTGGTTTGGGAAGAACGACCCGGCTTCGGCCGGCGACCGACTGCCGCCTCGATCGTCAAGACCTCGTTTTTCGAGGACGATGCCTGGAGCGAGCCGCAAACCGCATTGGTATCGGACGGAACCCTTGTCAATGTCGCGGTGTTCATGACCGCGGAACGGCTCAGCATCATGAGTATCGAGTCGCCGGAGAGCCATGATAGCTCACTCGCGCGTATACGCGCGTTCGTCTACAATCCGTCGGATGAAACCTGGTCATTCGCCCGCAATATCCGCTCGCACGCCACCGTCCCGGATTCCGCGATGGCCTGCGTCGCCGCCGGTATCGATGGGACATGGAGCGACGAGCCGGGCCGCATCGTGTATGTCCAGAACAATCAATCGGTTTCGTCGCGCTACTGGGATGGGGAACGGATTGCCGTTCCGGGGAAAAGCGAGTTTTCCTACATCACCGCCGGCCCGGTTCAACGCATCGGGATGTGCGCCCAGGAAACCAGCGGCAACCTGTTTCTCGGGCTTGCCGGCACCGATGGGCGTATCCGGTTGCGACGCTACACACCCGATCCGGCCAGGGACCCCGAAAACCCGGATTACGATTGGAATGCACGGTCCGCGGCGGTCATGTGGCCTGACTTGGGTGTCCTGGAACCGGATGCCGGCGCGGTGGATGAGCTGGCCTGCGCCTGGCTCCCCGATCCCGGCCGATTGCTGACCGTTTGGTCGCGGAACGGATCGTTGTTTTGCAACTTCACGGATCCCGACGACATGGCCGGCGGCGTTTCCCACCCGGTAAGTTCCAACCTGGGCGGCGTTTACAGCGATCTGCAAATCCAGCCGGACGGCCCGGACGCGGCGTTGATCCTGGCCCGCTTCAAAGCGGCCGGTGTGCAAGAGCTGCGCGTGTTCCGAGTGTCGCCGCCCGAGGGGCTGATCGGTCCGGATCCTGATATATATACGTTGGTTTACCGCGGCGGGGTTGCGGGCGAGATCATCGGCGTATCCACGCAGCAGGTGGCCATGGGCCATAGCGGGTCTGCCGTCGAGGCCGTTAGACGGGATACATCGATCGTATTCCGTGGCTGGAGCGATGGCCGATCGGATAATCCGCGGACCGATGCCAACGTCTGGCGAAACCTGGCGGTCCAGGCGGTCTTCCGCACTCAGGGCGGCGCCGACCCGGATTGGTACGCGAATCACGGGTATACCCCGGACTACGGCCAAACCTGGAGTGATTTAGATCAACAAACCGTACCCGGAAAAAACTCGACCCTACTCGATGAATATGTCGCCGACACCGATCCAAGCGACCCGACGTCCAGGTTCCGTATCCTGTCCGTGGAACGCGGTCCGCCCCATACGGTGGTTTTTCAACCCGCTTCGTCACCCCGAGTGTATACCCTCAAATATGTGACCGATCTGACAAGCGGCGCCTGGAGCAATGTACCCGGCGCCGGACCGCGCATCGGTGCGGGCGACCGGGACGCGCTGTCCGATACCAACAACCCGCCCAGGGGACCCTTCTACCGACTGGAAGTCGATGTGCCGTCCGAATGATCCACTGAAGCATACCATGGCCATTTCCCCATTTTCCGCCGACGGATCCCCCGGCCATGCCGGTGATGCCCTCTCGCAGCCGGTGCGATGACTTCCAGGCGTGCGGACGACTTCGGATAGTGCCGCGGGTTGCCCGTCACCAGAGCCACGTTCGCCGTCCGCGCGCACTCAAGAAACGGCGCATCATCCGGATCGGGCAACCCGGTGGCTGCCTCCTCGGTCGGTGCAAACATCGCGGCTTAGCCACAATATGTGGCCCACCTGCTTTTCCTGATTCTGAATAGGAACAGGCGCTTTATCGGTTAGATTAATCAGAGGGAGAGCGGTTCAATCTGGCGGCGGCTCGGGACGGGGTCGAATGGCAAGATCGATCTGGATAATCGGCTAAGCGGATGAAGTGATAGATGCTTATAGCCTCTTGAACGAAAGCCGCTCTGTTGCTGCGAATTTTGGGTTAGTAAGGTCGGCCCAGACCCTTGGGCCGGCCCCGTCAACATCCCGCGGCTGGGGGTGCCCCAGGGTCTGGACCACCCCTGCTAAAACAGGGTAGATAACAGACCTGTCCCTTGGATTTCCTCTGACAGCGATCATTGTTGTTCTTTTGCTTCAATAGAGTTGAGAGAGAAAGATGCTTATCATTTACGCACAATTATGCAAGGATATGTTCGCTTTTGCAAGACAAAGAACACGGGAACACGACAAGCGTTAACGCATTCATGGTGGACGTAACAAAGACAGGCTTGAAGTAATGAATTCAGACGAAACAACCGACAAAC
>PWZG01000410.1 GCA_003567575.1 PVC group bacterium
AAGCCCTCTGCCGTGACATACTCGCCGCCGGCAAACCTCTCTATACCTTCGACCATCCCTCGAACGCCGAACTCATACGTGCCGGCGCGAAGAGCATCGATATGCTGAATCTTGCTGCGTGGCCGGAAAGGAACGATGTATGACGCGAGACAGGGAAGCGCAATTCCGAGCCTGGGCAAGGGGACGTAGTGACGGACAAAATATCGCAAGCCGCACACACGGAAGAAAAGAGAGGCCCCGTTTCTTTATATGGGTAGAGGGACAGATATTTGATCTGAACACATCAACAAAGGAGTATCCGTCATGCGCAGCCACCGGATCAAAATCAACGGACATGCCTATTGCCATGTCATGACCCACCTGGTGGACGGGACGCTTCGGATGGGGCCACGCGAAAAAGAACACTTCGGGAAATGGATTGCCTTATGAATGGCCGTTCTTTCTGGGGTACAACCGGCTGGTTCCAAAGCCGGAAGCCACGGTGTTCCTGGCGTTCGAGGGCGGTCCGTTGCGCAGTGTGTGGTCGTACGGCAAGGGGCGATCCGCCGCTTTCAGCATCGACGGCGCGTCGCACTGGGGACCCGTGGTCTGGATCGAGTGGCCGGGCTACCGCCCGTTCTGGAGAAATCTGGTGTCCTGGGTCGGTGATGTCCGATGAATCTTTTGCAAGCATTGTTACAAAGCATTCCAGATTGAGAGTCTAACCATGTCGCTGTCACCCCGTGAAATCATTGTCCAGAACATCGAACATTGAACCCTGAACCCTGAACCATGAAATCGACATCCACTTCCAGCGCGCGCGACCGTCGTGTGCTACGTGATCTGGCCCGTCAATACCTTGATATCTGTGCCGCGCCGGTGCAACGGGAACGCCGGGATCTGTGGCGGCGGCACAACAGCCTGGTCGAGACCCGGCCGCTGATCTACGCGCGCGCCTTCGCCTGGCGTGAAATGCCTGAGGCCGCTTGCGTGTGCGAAGATCCGTTTCTGCGAGGCTACGAGAATTTCTTCCGCAACCGTCTGTTCTGGAACCGTCTCAATGATGATTCGATTTTCGAACCCTGGGTGACCGTGCCGGCGGTGATGGACTGCGACGGTTGGGGGGTGCCTATTCCCCGCCATCGGGATGGTACGCCCGGCGGATCGTTTAAAATCGATTACCCGATTAAAAATCTCGATACGGATATCGACCGGCTACGGGTTCCCTGGCATGCCGTGAACGAGGCCAAAACAGCCGAGCGGGCAAGCAGGTTGGAGGATCTGATCGGCGATTTGATCCCCATCAATATCGATCGCGGACCGGCGTATCGCATGTGGTCGGCCGATCTCTCGACCGATCTGGGATACCTGCGAGGGATCGAGCATTTCATGCTGGACATGATCGACAACCCGGAGGGACTGCACCGGCTGCTGAAGTTCATGGCCGACGGCGTAAGCAAGGTTCAGGATGAAGCCGAGGCGGCGGGCGACTGGGGCCTGTGCGCCCACCAGAACCAGGCCATGCCCTATGCCCGAGAACTGGACGATCCGGCGCCCAACGTCAACGGCGTGGCGCGCCGTCGGTTGTGGGGCTACATGGCCGCCCAGGAGTTAACCGGCGTCTCGCCAGCCATGCATGAGGAGTTCCTGTTGCGCTACCAAAAACCAATTTTGGAGAAATTCGGCTTGGTTGCCTACGGTTGTTGCGAAGATTTGACGCAAAAAATCGATTTGCTCCGCCAATTGCCGAACCTGCGACGCATCGGCGTCGCGCCCTGCGCCAACGTGGCTGCCTGTGCCGATCGGATCGAGCGTGATTACGTGCTCAGCTACCGGCCCAGTCCGGCCGATATGGTCAGTTACAATTTCGATCCCGACCGCGTCCGCCGCATCCTGCGTTGCGACCTCGAAGCCTGTCGCGGCTGCCATGTGGATATCACCCTCAAGGATGTCGAGACCGTTCAACACGATCCGGAGCGCGTCAGACAATGGGTGGCGATCACCCGCAAGGTGATCGAGGCCGTGTTCTAGAAGAGCACGGGATTGAGTCGTCGATAAAGAATGCGAATTCGTAACCGTTCAGGTGGTCGCTCCGATTGCCGGCGAGAGTAGCCGCCGTTCTGCCGCCGCGCCGCGCAGCCCGAAGGGCGAAGGCGCAAGTGAATTCTCATTATGACCTCATGACGGCTCTCGGACGACACGGAGGTCGTCCCTCCATTACCGAAATCGGCCGTTTCACGGTGTTTTGGAGGGTCGGGCTCCGTCCCGACCGAAATAGATGACTTGCGCATTCGGACGGTAGCGGTTATATTATACAGACGCAGGCAATGAACTATGAGATCAAAGTCAACAAGAAGGTGGAACGTAGTCTGCGGAAGTTGCCTTCCGATATACAGAAGCTGTTTTTCCTTCTCGTGGCGGACCTGCGGGTGGATGGTCCGGTCCAAAAGTCGTGGCGAAACTTCTCGCCCCTCGGACAGGATCGATACCATTGCCATTTGAACTACCGATATGTGGCATGCTGGACATGCCGGAAAAACGAAATAACGATAGAGGTATACTATGCTGGCTCTCGTGAAAAAGCCCCATATTGAGCTTTCCATTCACGGCGAGCACGTTGACGAACTCGTCGACTGGATCAGGAAGAAATACGAGGTGGCTGTACTTGCAGAGGATGCCGATGACGAATTCGTCTCCATCGAGAGTTCCGAGTACTGGAAGGAAATGGAGAAAAACCGTGTCGGCAATCTGCTTGCCGGCGCCCGTCTTAAGGCCGGTCTGACGCAAGCGCAACTTGCCGAGAAGATCGGTGTTCGGCAGAACATGATCAGTGATTACGAGCTCGGCCGCCGAACGTATTCCGATGCCATGGCCAAGCGTCTCAGCAAGACGCTCAAGGTCAAAGAAGAACATCTGAAATACGGAAGCGAACCAGAAAAGTGACCATTACGTTTCAATTCGCCCGAGCGCGGTGCGAAAACGAAATCGTGAGTAATCGGAAAATCCCAGGGTTACTCATCAGCCCTTGAGGCCGTAGTGACAGGCAGAATATCGCATGCCAGCCGCGGCGGCCGATGTGTGTGATGGAATCAACCTCCACGGGGCATAGGATAGGCTGCAATCAGACGGTTTTGGTGCGTTGCGCCGGCAGAGGTGGGATATTCGGCCCGGCGATGCCCGCAATCAATGCGGAAACAATCCGCAACGAGCGAATGATTTTAGCGCCGAAACCGCTCCAGCGACAGGAACTCGGGTAAACAATTTGTCTGTCCCCGTTCTTCTTTTGATTCTTTTTGATTCTTTTTGATTCTTCCAGGCGGAAGAAGAAGGAAAGGAACGGCGATACCAGCAGACTCGCTCGGACATTTCATGTCGGGCCGCTTTCGCGCCGGTTTGACGCCGGACGGTCATTCTGGCATTATATCCTGGTTATGTGACTTGGGTCGAACCGGTGTTCTGCGTGATGGGCAGGATAATGACGTCGTAAAACGGCGCTTCGCGTGAACGCTCACGCTGGGACTGGCAGGCGAAACTGTATGGGTTTCTGAACGGAGTGATCCGTCGGGGCACGAAGATAATCGGGATTCTGCAATCATGCGGCTGAGAACACGGTTTTTGTTGGTGTTGGCGATCTTCTCGGGCATGCTGATCATCATGGCCGTCTTGTCCGCGCGGATTGTTCTGACGGGATCCGCCCGACAGGTGGATGAGGATCTGGCGAGAGAACGGTTAAAGAAAGGTCAGGCGGTTCTCTCGGAAGAAATCCGCACCCTGACTGGAACGGCAGTCGATTGGGCTTCATGGGACGACACCTATGACTTCATGATCAATCGTGACTCGCGCTATCTCGATGTCAACCTTGTGGACGGGACGTTCGAAAGCTTGCGCATGGATGGGATTTTCTTGTATGACACGAAACGCCAGTTTGTCGCCGGGATGGCTGTAGATTCAGGCGGGGAGATATCGGAATCCGTTCTGCTTGCTATTCGCGGGCTCATTGAGCAGCCTGACGGGCTGCTCTACCACAAGACGGAAGAACCGTTGGCGGGGTTTGTTGTATGCGCCGAGGAGATATGGCTGGTCGCCCTCGCTCCCATTCTCACGAGTCAGGACGAAGGCCCGACACGCGGTACGCTGTTCATGGGCCGTCACGTTGATGGGCATGAGCAAGAGAGGCTTCGATGGCTCATCGCGCCCTCGTTGAGTCTCCTTCCCGCCGATCGAGAATGGCTGCCAGGGATGATAGAAATATCGGCGCATGCCTTGAACTCCCTGCAGGCGCGTGTCGTCATCTCCGACGTTTTCGGTCGAGGACGAGTTGTCATGGATATCGTCGCCCCCCGCCCGGCGATGGGGCAGATTGTAGTCAGCCTGTCATACTTTGTTTTTTTGATTTCCGCGTGCGGCGTCGGCATTTTGTTGCTGGCGGTCTGGCTGCTGGATCGTTGGGTTCTTCGCAGCGTAACGGAATCGGTCTTCGCGCTTCGGGAAGGACTGGATGCGGCGGCAACAGTCGGCGCAAGGCGGCCCGCATTGCGAAAGACGCGGGATGACGAGATTGGCGACCTTTCCGATGCCGTCGAGGCGG
Source organism: PVC group bacterium (assembly GCA_003567575.1). GTDB lineage: Bacteria > Verrucomicrobiota > Kiritimatiellia > CAIKKV01 > PXCX01 > PXCX01. The sequence goes on from PWZG01000410.1 coordinate 4,568, forward strand.
CAATTGTAGCGGTCGAAACCTCCGCGAGAGAGCTCAACAAAAGAAGGTTGGAAGCCTTCCATTCGCAGCGCCTTGCGGCCCTGGGAACCTTGGCGGCGGGTGTCGCCCACGAAATCAATAATCCGAACGGTGTCATGAGTCTCAATCTGAACGTGTTGCGGCGCGAATTGGAGCGTTTGTTCATGCTTCTCAGGGAAAGGGGCAGGGATATGCCCGAGAGCGAAGTCGAGGAAGGCGGTCTGGCGCGGACCAGGAAAGAACTGAGTGACATCATCGAAGAAACGTTGCTCGCCTCGGAGCGCATTGCGGGAATCGTCTCGTCCCTCAAGAGTTTTGCCCGGCCTGCTGACGGTACGGATAAGGAGTTGCTCAGTGTGCCGGACCTGATCAAGGAGGCCGCCCACTGGTTGCGTCACGAGTACAAGCAGGAACGCTGCAGGCTTGAGACTGCCTTTGATGCGCGTCTTCCGCGTGTATGCGTGAACCGTCAGCAGTTGGTGCAGGTGTTCGTGAATCTGTTGCAGAATGCCTGTCAGGCCGCCAGCCGACCGAATTCGGTCGTGCGAGTTTCTGGCGCATATGAGCGCAAGGAAGAATCGCTTACAATTACCGTCGCCGACGATGGACGAGGGATGCAGCCGGAAAACGTTGAACACGCCTTAGACCCATTTTTTACGACGCGAAGAAGCGAAGGAGGAATGGGGCTGGGTCTTTCGATCTCGGCAGCCATCGTAAGAGCCCACGGCGGCAACCTGAATTTTGACTCGCGCGAGGGCGCGGGCACCTTTGTAACCGTCACCTTGCCGATTAAGGAGGAATACGCGCATGCCCCGTAACCCGACGGAGGCCGCCAATAAGCCAGGCATCCTGGTGGTTGACGATGACGCGATGATGCGGCATAGCGTGGCGCGTGTCCTGCGCACGGAAGGCTTCGGCGATGTGCTGTTGTGTGGCGACCCCCGGGAAGCCGAAGAGCTTCTGGAACGTCACCAGGTGGGAGTTGTCCTCCTGGATCTTGTCATGCCGCATATACCCGGTGAAGAGCTGCTGGGGTCCATCATGACGAGCCGGCCATGCATTCCGGTCATTGTCGTGACCGCCACAAACGAGGTGGATACGGCGGTACGATGCGTCAAGGCCGGGGCGTTTGACTATCTGGTAAAGCCCGTGGATTTTTCGCGCCTCATCACCGTGCTCGCGCGGGCTTTGCGGCAACACGAGTTGCACGCCGAGAATCGTAGACTGCATGAATTGATTCGCGATCCGCATCTGCGCTATTCGGAGTGCTTCGCTACGATAGTCACCCGGTCTCCGGCCATGCAGGCAATCTTCCGCCAAGTCGAGGCGATCGCTCCGTCTCCGGAACCTGTTCTGATTGTCGGCGAAACGGGTGTCGGCAAGGAACTCATAACACAGGCGATCCACCGGGTTAGCGGACGAACCGGCGATCTGGTCGCCGTCAACGTGGCCGGGATTGACGACAACGCCTTCGCCGACACGCTGTTCGGGCACGTCAAAGGCGCGTTCACGGGGGCGGACCGTGAAAGGGAGGGACTGATCGAGCGGACGGGCGAAGGTACGCTGTTCCTGGATGAGATCGGCGATTTGGGTCTGGAAATGCAGGCCAAGCTGCTCCGTTTGATCCAGGAGGGGGAGTTCTTCCCATTGGGAACGGATCGATGCCGGCGCAGTCGCT
>PWZG01000562.1 GCA_003567575.1 PVC group bacterium
AAGTCAGATTTTTCTTTGCTGACCTCTGACCTCCGACCTCTGACCTCTTGCCCGACACCATCCATGGCTCCGCGTCATTTTTCTTGTTTTTTTACGCAACCATGCTTGAATAAGTCACTAACGTACGTCTGAAATCCGTTAAAACATTTTCATCTTACATCTAATCCCAAACTTAAACTTAAACTTAAACTTAATCGGTTACGCCGAAAGCACCGGCTTCGTCGTGCTCATCCGTCTCCCGCGACGACGCTACCCCGTGAACGTTAAAAAAATGGCATTGAACGATCGCCATTGGCCTGATATGATTACTTTTGAAGCAAGCATGTCCCCCTTCGCCGGGCCTACGGGTGTGGGCGGGGTGAAGCGAAGGTTAACTTAGGAGTATGAATATGAATGCTTTGATTCCCTTGGCGGATGGAGTGGAAGAGATGGAATCGGTGATAGTTACGGATGTTTTCATAACTACAAGGAGTTTTAGATATGTCTAAACGTCCCAATGTCCTTTACTTGCACGCCCACGATACCGGACGTTGCATCGAACCCTATGGTTACCCCGTTCGTACGCCGAACCTGATGGCGCTGGCCGAAGGCGGTGTGCTGATGCGTCAGTGTTTTTGCGCCAATCCGACCTGCAGTCCCAGTCGTGCCGCCTTGCTTACCGGTCAGTATCCCCACACCAACGGAATGACCGGATTGATGCATCGCGGATTCCAGCTTAACGAACCGCGGCGGCATCTGGCCGCCACGTTGCGTGATCGTGCCCAATACCGTACGGTCCTTGTCGGTGTGCAACACGTGACGCGATCAACCGAGATTCATACGACTGGATATGAGCGGAAACTGGAGCTTGATCACGATCCCGACCGCCCGGACGATCACTATGCGCCGATTGCCCGTGCGGCCGCGCGCTGGTTGCGCGACCGGCCCAGGGGTCCGTTCTTTCTGGATGTCGGTTTGCCGAAACCGCATGGTTATAGCGGGCCGCCCAAGGATTCGCGCTGGGTTGTTCCGCCGCCGGGGTTACCGGATACGGCGCCGACCCGCGAACATGCCGCCCGAACCCATGCCGGGATCGAGGCCATGGATCGTGCCATGGGGCTGGTGCTCGACGCCCTGGCCGACGCCGGGTTGGCCGCCAATACCCTGGTGGTTTGTACGACCGATCACGGACTGGCGTTTCCGGAACGTAAATGCAATTTAACCGATGGCGGGCTGGGTGTGCTTTCGATCTGGCGCGGACCGGGTGGCTGTGAAGGCGGCAGAGTTATCGACGGTTTGGTAAGCCACGTCGATTTCCTGCAGACCATTTGCGAAATTGTTGGTATTGATCCGCCTGACGGTTGCCAGGGTGTATCGTTGACGCCGTTGATTCGCGGCGAAAAAGACACGGTACGTGACGCGATCTTCGGTCAGATAAATTACCATGCCGCCTATCAACCGGAACGCTGCGTCCGCACCGAACGTTACAAGTATATTCGCCGGTTCGATCACCGCACACGCCGGGTCATGGCCAACTGCGATGACAGCCCAAGCAAGACGTTGTGGGTGGAGCATGGATGGGGCGATTTGCCGATGGCGGAGGAATGTTTGTTCGACGTTGTGCTGGATCCCATCGAGCATCGCAATCTTGTGGACGATGAGCGTTATGCGCAGCCGCTCCAGCAGATGCGCGAAGCGCTCGATACCTGGATGCGCGATCATGCGGATCCGTTGCTCGAGGGATTTGTTGAGCCGCCGGTGGATGCGCGGATCAATGATTTCCATACCGCCAGCCCATCTAGCTGGGTATGGCATCGGCGGACGACGGATTTAAATCAATACTAAATGTTTCAGGAAATATTATCAAACACGGAAATCAGGAGATCGTATGACAACCATAAACGTTACTTATCATGACCGGGCCGGGATCCAGAATACGGAAGCGACGCTGGAAGCGGCCAAACAACGCGCGGCGGTACTCGGCATCAAACAACTGGTCGTGGCGACGACGACCGGGCAAATGGCGTTGGCATGCGCCGAAACGATGCCTGAAATGGAAACCATCGTCGGTGTCATGATGCATGCCGTCGATAAGGAAACATATGTTCGACGACCCGGCGGACTAATTCTGGCGCCGCATCCGGAAACCGTTGAAAAAGCGCGCGTTAAAGGCGTTAAGATATACCGGGGCACCCATAGTCTGATGGGCGCGGTCAACAGTGCGCTGCAGCAGAAATACGGCGGATGGAGTTCCGAAGCGCTTATTTCGGCGGCCTACATGTCGATTTCAACCGGAACCAAGGTGGCGGTCGAGTCGGTATTGATGGCGGCGGATGCCGGTTATCTCGATATGCAGTCCGATGTGATTTCGATGGGCGGCTGGTGTGGCGGCGCTGATACCGCGGTGGTGATCAAACCGGCTTATTCACATTCCTTCTTCGATTTAAGGATTCTCGAATTTATCGCCATGCCCCGCCATGACGGCGGGTAATCCCGGTGGTTCATTCATGGCAGCGTATCGCTGACACGTCAGATTGAGAGGAGGCTAGCGATGAAACATTATGCTTTGGGTCTGGATTACGGAACGAATTCAGTGCGTTGCGTGGTGGTTGATCTTTCGGACGGCTGTGAAATAGCGACTGCTGTTTTCGATTATCCTTCCGGCAAGCAGGGGATTCTTCTGGATGCTTCCGATCCGAATTTGGCGCGTCAGCATCCGGCCGATTATATCAAGGGATTGGAAAGCGTGGTTCCCTCCGCATTGGAACAGGCGCGTGACGCGACGCCGGACTTTGATGGGCGCGGGGTTGTCGGGATTGGGGTCGATACGACCGGCAGCACGCCGTTGCCGGTGGATGCGCAGGGGAACCCGCTGGGTCTGAATCCTGAATTCGCCGATAATCTCAATGCCATGGCCTGGCTTTGGAAAGATCATACCAGCCACGCCGAGGCGGACCGGATTACGGCGTATGCCGCGCGGGAGCGGCCGCAATATCTGGCCAAATGCGGCGGTGTGTATTCGTCGGAATGGTTTTGGAGTAAAATCTGGCATTGTTTGAATGTGGATCCCGTCGTCTTCGATGCTGCCGACGGATTTGTTGAGTTATGCGATTATATTCCGGCGCTTCTGACCGGAACGACGGATCGGCGGTTCATGGCGCGCAGTATTTGCGCTGCCGGTCATAAGGCCATGTATTGCGATGAATGGGGTGGTTTGCCGGACAAAACGTTTCTTGACGGTCTCGATCCGGCATTGGGACGTCTGCGCGGACATCTCTATGAGAGAGCGGTAACCTCCGATCAGGCGGCCGGTATGCTGACCCACGAATGGGCCGATAAACTTGGGTTGCCCGCCGGCATTCCGGTTGCGGTAGGCGCGCTGGATGCTCACATGGGAGCTGTCGGCGCCGGGATCCGTGAAGGGGTTTTGGTGAAGATTCTTGGGACAAGTACCTGTGATTTGCTGGTGATTCCCGCGGACCGGCAACTGGCGGATATACCCGGCGTTTGCGGTATCGTCAAAGGGTCGGTGTTGCCGGATTACTACGCGATCGAGGCCGGCCAATCCGCTGTTGGCGATATCTTTCTGTGGTTACTGCATTGTCTGGCGCCGGATACAGGCGGCGTACCGGACGGCGAACGCTTTCGCCGTCTCGGAGAAGAGGCGGCGAGACAGAAGCCAGGCGAACATGGCCTTCTGGCGCTCGATTGGAACAACGGCAACCGTACGGTTTTGACGGATGTCCGACTCGGCGGCTTGTTGCTGGGTCAGACGTTGCGTACGGAATTACACGAAGTGTATCGTGCCCTGGTGGAGGCCACCGCCTTCGGGGGGCTGACTATTATGCGACGGATCGAGCAATACGGTGTCCCGATACGGGAAGTCGTTAACTGTGGTGGTTTGGCGGTCAAGAATCCATTTTTGATGCAGATATATGCCGATATCAGTGGGCGGCCGATGAAAGTGGCGCGCAGTGACCAGACCTGTGCGGTCGGCGCGGCCATTTACGGGGCTGTGGTTGCCGGCGCCGAAGCGGGGGGATACGACCGTATCGCCGCGGCGCAAGACGTTATGTGCAGTGTTCGTGAAAGGGTGTATACTCCCATTGCCGGAAACGCAGCCGTTTATGCCCGTCTGTACGAATTGTATCGGACATTGCATGACGCATTCGGCACCCGTGATTGGCAGGGTAATCTGTTTTCGATCATGAAAGATCTGATTGCGTTGCGGGAACAACAACGAGGATAGCGGTTGGTCGAATATAATGACGTTAAAGCAACTCAAACAACAGGTTTGTGAAGCCAACCTCGATCTGGAAAATCATGGCTTGGTCATTCTGACCTGGGGCAATGTAAGCGGCGTGGATCGCGAGCGCGGACTGATGGTGATCAAACCCAGCGGGATATCCTTCGAGGCATTGACGCCCGCGAAAATGGTAACGATACGGTTGGCGGACGGGATCGCCGCCAGTCCGGGACAATGGCGGCCGTCATCCGATACGCCGACGCATTTGACATTATACCGGGAGTTTCCCGGAATCGGCGGCGTAGCGCACACCCACAGCCGGGCAGCGACCGCGTTTGCCCAGGCCCGACGCTCGATTCCCTGTCTGGGGACCACGCATGCCGATCGTTTTCACGGAACTATCCCGCTAACCCGGATGTTGACCGCCAATGAGGCGGAGGCTGATTACGAGACGGAAACCGGTGCGGTCATTGTTTCCGCCTTTCGGCATCGCGATCCCTTGGCGTGTCCTGCGGCGTTGGTTGCCGGTCACGGACCTTTCACCTGGGGTTGCGATGCGGCGACGGCGGTTCAAAACAGTGTTGTACTCGAAGCCGTTGCCGCCTTGGCCGTTGAGACAATGGCATTGAATCCGGCGGTCCACCCGTTGCCGGCGGCTTTATGTGAAAAACATTATTCCCGGAAACACGGGCCGGGAGCGTATTATGGACAAAGATAACAAGGAACGAAGATGAGTAAAAAATTACGTGTAGGTATTGTTGGAACCGGTTTTGCCGGCTGTTTTCATGTCGACAGTTTACGACGCGTATACGGTGTCGACGTTGAATTGGCCGGCGTGACATCGCGGCGCCCCGAAAGCCGCCGCGATTTCGGCGAAAAACACGGTATCCCCGTTTTCGACGACATGACATCCATGCTGCCGCACATCGATGTTGTCGATTTGTGTACGCCGCCGGCGCTGCATGCCGATGGTATACTCGAGGCAGCCCGTGCCGGGGTGCATGTGATTTGCGAAAAACCGTTGAGCGGTTATTTCGGACCGTCGGATTGCGGTCCGGAATACCGTGGCGATCATGATGCCAAGGAACCCATGTTGCGGACCGTGCGCCGGCAACTGGCCGCGTTGACGCAATCCGTGCGGGATGCCGGCATCATCTTCGGATATGCCGAAAATTTCGTCTATGCACCGGTGATTCGCAAGGAACGTGAAATCGTCGCCAAAACCGGCGCTCAGATTCTGCGGATGCTGGGCGAGGAATCGCATAACGGGTCGGGATCCGATCTCTATGGTATCTGGCGTTATCAGGGCGGAGGATCGCTGATGGCCAAGGGGTGTCATCCATTGGGCGCCATGCTTTACCTGAAGCGGGTGGAAGGCATGACTCGTCTCGGGCGGCCGATCCGGCCGCGGACGGTGAGCGCGCGTTGCGAACGATTGACTGGAATCGCGGGGTATGACGACAAGAAATTTATCCGTACCGAATATCACGATACCGAGGATCACGGCTGGATGCATGTGGTTTTCGACGACGGCACGGTCGGCGACGTGATTGCCGGCGAAATCGTGCTCGGCGGGATTTATGATTACGTGGAAGTTTTCGCCAATAACCATCGTACTCGCTGCGAGATGAGCCCGGTTCGTATGGCGCATACCTTTAATCCCAGCGGACCGCAATATGACGATGTCTATACGGTTGAAAAAATCAGCACCAAAGAGGGTTGGACCGAAATCTCGGCGGACGAACATTTCACCATGGGTTATCTGGATGAAGTACAGGATTTCCTGACTTGTATGGCCAATGCTAAAGAACCGGAAAGCAACCTGGACCTGGCTTGCGATACGATCCTGACCATTTATGCCGCCTACCTATCCGATGAACAGAAAGGCCGCGAAACCGAGGTGCCGGTGCTTTAGTGCCTTATTCAAGCATGGTTGCGTAAAAAAACAAGAAAATTACGCGGAGCCATGGATGGTGTCGGGCAAGAGGTCAGAGGTCGGAGGTCAGAGGTCAG
>PWZG01000611.1 GCA_003567575.1 PVC group bacterium
CCCGGCCTCGACCATCAGTAAAGCCTGGGGCGCGCCATCCGTGACAAGCGTGACGCCGGCGGCCTGGGCTTTCGTCGTCCGGGATCCGGTCAAGATCATGGCTGTCGCCGAGGCCACAACGAGGAATTCGCGAGCTGATATCGGAGACTTCATAGGATTTTTCCTATCATTATGTGTTATCGAAAATATGTCGATGTCCTGCATTCTCCGCGCTCAACGCGCACGCCTAAAGAACCGCGTCCTGTAGCCGGCCACGTTGGGGCCGGCCTCTTCGTCGCACTTATCCGCCTTAATCCTTTTGCGTCGGCAGACGCTGGACGACTTCGTCGTCGAGCATGCGCAGGATCAGCATGGCATTGATACCGCTGATGGGCGCCATGTGTCCCGGCGGAACGGCCATCAGGACTTCGGCGTCGCCGATGGACCACGACTGGTCGATATGCGCCAACGGAGTGCGGATATTCCCCAGATCGGGGGTGTCGCGACGTGGATCCGGCGTGTAACAGGTAATCACATCGAGATCCGCTTCCGCAATCCGTTTAGCGAAATCGTGATAGACGCTGTTCACGCCACCGGAGTAACCGATCCAGACCAGCAGATCGTCCGGTTTGAAATCGCGTTTGAGTTCTCCGCGATTCACCTGTGCGAAATGCCTTCCATGCAGCGGTGCCCGGTATTCCTTATTCTGTTCACCGGTAATCAGGTGGCCGACGCCGGCCACCACCACATCGCGACCGCGTTGCAAGTAGTCGGCCACAATGTCGGCTGATTCCATGATTTGCGTCTGCCGCGGGGCGCCGGCAAGATCGGCCACCAGCGTGTGCAGACGGCCGGCATACGTGCGCGCCAGATCGCCGGACGGAATGGAAACATCGGTTTCGGTTCGTTGCAAACGCCCTTCGCGTGTCTGGATGCGGCGGTCGTGTTCCTGCCCGCCGGGAATACCGATGCTGATGAGTATGCCGGGGATCTTGCCTTGACGGGTCATGGCGGAAACATATTCGCAACACCACATCCAGGCCAACGCTGTATTGGCCAGCACGTTGATGCGACCATGCATCGCGCCGCCGTCCGGCGCACCGTTATCGATAAAGAATGTCACCCCAAGATCGTCAATGTTTTCGGGAGCGCCGGCCCGCGAAGCGATCAGCGTGGTCATCCAACCCTGTTCGCGATATTCCGCCAGTTTTTCAAGTATCACATCCCCATCGGTATCCCACGCCCGGACACTCAGCAGCACAATGTCGTGTGCTGTGGTATGGCGTCGCCGCGACGCCAGCGGCAAGGCGATGGCAAGACCGCCCGCGCGATTGGTGATTTCATCGCCGAGCCCCGTAAGTTCCGTGTACGGAACATGCAACAACGCTTGCGGATGCTCCAGTATCCGTTGGGCCGATGTCTCCGCCGCTTTGACGATACCCGGGGTTTGCGCCATCAGATGCGGCAATCGATTCGCAAAATCGCGTAGTGCGGGCTGCAACGAATCCGTATCAAGGCTCCCTGCGAATCCATCGCTTACCGGCAATATGGCTGCCGTCAGAATTGGCGGCTGCCAGAACAACGCCGGGAATTTGTCGTACGCGTATTTTCATCATGATCCTCTCTCTAAAAGATATCCAGATATCTCCAGGCGCTTCAAGGGTAACCTTCGCTTCGCTCGGTTGCTTTCAGACATCATATCAGGCACCGGACGATATTTCAAACCTATTCGACAACCTATTCGTCAAACCTCAGCCTGGTTCGGGAGACCGAAGAATGACAAAATCATTTATCGACAAAATAATGAAGGAACGGTTGGTTTTCGGGTTCGTTCGACCTAAAGGGTCAACACTAAATTCATCTCCGAAATGATTCCTGTCATAAAATGATTTTGTAGTTTCTCCGAAAATCATTCCCGTATAGTGGAATGCGGGGGCTGAAAACAATGTATGTCGCGTATATGCATTTATTTACGGCGGAAAGCGATTATAGGTTACAAGAAGCCGGCCCGGATAAATATTCATTGACACGTAACGATGAGGTTTTAGAAGGCCCCATATACAGGTTCTCTTCCATTGTGCCTGCTCCGTTATCGTAGCTTTTCAAAAGCTGCGTCCACACGTGCCAGCAACCTTTTCTGGATCGGGCGTAACGGCGACAAGTTTGCCTCGTAGGCGCCCTGGGCTAGGATATCATCCGTCGGCAAGTACCCGATGAAATCGTTGGCCAGCGAAATCAGCATGGTATGCGCGAAGGGACTGCGTTGCTGAATCAACTTGCGATATTCGCTGACGGTTTCGCCGGGCAGACCGATCATCGCCAGATCGCCTGCGCGTAACGCGGAAATCGCGGTCTTGACGCATGATCCGGGCTCGGCATGCGGAAAGTAGATCTTCATCCGCCCCGAAATCGACCAGTTCGCATCAAAATGCCACGGCTCCTGAACCGCCACGACCTCGTTCCCCGTCACCGGTTGCATTCCCGGCAGGGCTTGCTTGACGATACACGCCAGACGCTCACCGATATCGCGAACGATATCCGGATCGGATTGAACCCCGTCGCGGGGATCAATGTTTCCATGGCCCGACACGGTAAACATTACCGTGCCGACGGTTCCGTCCTTTTCCAGCGCTGTTTTCATGTGGCCGACGTAATCCGCCGAAATGGCCAGGCTTTTCCCGCCGAACGCTACCGGATGGCAACCGAAATTGACCAGCAAGACATCCAGTTTCCCGTTCCCCCGCCGGATCCCGATCAAATCCACGGCGGGATCGAAGTAACCGGTATGCACACCTTCCGGATCGCGGAATTCGTTAACCCAGATGCCTTCGTCGTTTTGAACCCGGCGATTACTGGCCAGTTCCCCCGCTTCGGTGCAACCGTAAAGAATTTCCCCCGATGCGCGGGCCTGCCATGCCTGCTCCGCCAAATCGGCAAGTTTATGGTAAAGCGTTCTGAAATAGGCGGACTCCAAGGCTGAGCGTTCACACCAGTTGGCATCGGTCACATGCGGACCGGAATGGGTATGCGTCGCGGTCATCATCACGGCATCAGGCGGCAACCCGGTACGCCGTGAAATTTCGGCGCGCAACGGATCCGTCAGCGGCGCGGCAAACGCTCCGATATCCGCGCCAAGCAGCAGCCAGCCGCGATGTCCATTTTCGCAAGCCAACGCTTCAGCCCGTAACGGATGGGACACATGGGTGGAAATACGCGGATTATAGCCCCATAAAGTCACACCAACCGGCGGCGTGATGTCCACCTGCGCGCATCCCAACTGGAATCCTTGACTTCCCGCAACCTCGCCGTTCTTGTTCATTGATTTTTCCCTTACGACCCAGGCCTTTGTAAAACACTTTGTTCGGCAGGGCGAAGCGTCTCGCCGAGCCGAAGCATGGAATTTGTTTCCTTAACACGAACCAAGGGGAAAAGCGTGCCAAATCGGGCAGGAAATGTCAATTCCGGTTTCAGCAGCGTTTAGAACACAATTTATTGTTCGACCAACATTATGGCTACCCGACGGACGGGAACGGTTACGGAAGACTTAAAAGCGGGCTTGCACCCGCAACCGAATTGTGTGAGTATGTGGGGGTGGGAACATCTGGGACGACGGTTAACCGTTCACCGTTACCAAAAAACAACTTGAGGGAGAACGTACAATGACCAAACCAATCCTTGTATGCGCGGCGGATCTCACGCATTTGCCGCACGTTAGCGACCGTCTTGCCGCGAACTTTGAATTGCGTTGGGCTCGTCCGGCCACACCGGATAATCTGGCCCGCCTCTTACCTGAAGCGGATGCTTATTTCGCCGCTCTCGAGGTGCAACTGACAGATCAGTTGATTGCGTCTGCGCCACGGCTGCGGGTAATTGCCACCCCTTCCACCGGACTCGACCATCTGGATATGGCGGCCGCGACCGCCCGCGACATCGTGGTCCTCGAATTGAAGAATGAACGCGCCCTGCTAGACCGCATCACCGCCACCGCCGAGCTGACCTGGGCGCTGGTCCTGGCTTGCGCCCGGCGCTTGCCCGCCGCCTTTGACGCCAGCCGTCAGGGGCGCTGGGCAAGGGATGCACTGCGGGGGCACCAGATAGCGGAAAAAACCTTCGGGATCATCGGTTGCGGGCGACTGGGCACAATCGTGGCCGACTATGCCAGAGCTTTCCGGATGACCGTGCTTGGCTATGATGTTCACGATGTGCGGATTGCAGGGATTGATCACGTTCCGCTCGATGAACTGCTGGCCCGTGCGGACGTGGTAAGTCTGCATATCCATCTGACCGAAGCCAACCGCGGTTTCATGAACCGGGATCGGCTGCAGCAAATGAAGCCCGGCAGTATCCTGGTCAATACCAGTCGCGGCGCGATCGTGGACGAAATCGCCCTCATCGAGGTACTGGCCACCGGCCCGCTCGCTTCCTACGGGACCGATGTCATCGACGGCGAATGGCGCGACGATTTGGATCAACCCCCCCTGATCCGCCATGCGCGGGAATACGGCAACGTCGTGATCACACCGCACATTGGCGGGATAACCTTCGAATCTCAGGCCATGGCATATGGTCGTACCGCCGAGATGCTGATCGATTATTTTGCAAGTCAAACAAGGAAAAACGAATGACCACGCGACGAAACCGATGCAAGCGGCGGGCTCAATATACTGGAGACGGCGAACCGACCTCTAACCTGTAAATTCATGTGACTGACGCTTACTCGACACGCTGACGAGTTTACGCTTACTCGAACATCTTGACACGCCGACCGCGATTCGCTCAATGATTGAGACGATTAATAATTCCGGTTAGAGCGTATTCGAGGTAGCGTGTCGGGTAAGCGTCTTCAGTCCGCGGTCTTCCCTTGAGTTGCGGGCGAAGCCCGCCTTGGTGGCTTGTTCAAGCATCTGTGCGTAAAAAAACAAGAAAAATTATGCGGAGTTATGGATAGTGTCGGGCAAGAGGTCAGAGGTCAGCAAAGAAAAATCTGACTTCTGACTTCTGGGTTGCGGGCGAAGCCCGCCTTGGTCATGCTTCGGCCTTTTCTTTAAGAGAGATATAGACGATGACCGAAACAATCTCGGCTAAAACCGGTCGGCTTACATATGAAGCGGCGCCGGCAGCTGTCGCCCGCCGCCGGCGCGGCTATTTGCTGCTCCTGATTTCAGTGCTGTTCGTGGCTGTCGGACTGCATATGTTGCGGGCCGCACTGACTCAAAGTACCCCGCTGACGGTTAACCTGATCAGCTCGTTTACGACTTTTGCTTCTTTCTTTATCCTCGGCAGGCTGTGGCGCCGCAACGGCTGGACCGTGGCGGAACTGGAAACCGTCCGCTGGTCTTCGTTCGCCACGGTGTTTCGTCATAATATCCGGTGGTTTCTGCCCGCCACCCTGCTGCTGGCGCTGAATGGTTGGCTGATGAATACTCACATGTCTTTGTACGGAGCGGAAATGACCGCCTTCCTGGCTAATCTGACGTTTGTCTTTCTGGTCGCTGCCGGCTGGCTGTCCGGGGAAAGAATCAGTGTCGGCGAGATTTCCGCTATTGTTCTTATCCTCGGTGGAGCCTTTATGTTCAGCTATCATGGCGGTGAAATCGCCTGGGGATCAATTATTCTAATGACCGGCGCCTGCGCGGTGACCGCCGGCAAGCAGTTTTTAGTCAAGCATATCTCGGGTTATTCCCCTTTGCCGATTGTCATGACCGCAGTGATGGGATTGAGCCTGCCGTGGACCGTAATTCTGCTGTTCTCCACCGGACAGGCACAGTGGCCTTCGCTGCAGACACTCGGCCTGGCGGTTCTGGCCGCGCTTCTGACCAGTGTCGCCGGCATGACACTGCTTTATCGCGGTTACCATCTGGTCGGGATAGCCCGCGGCGCCCCGTTCAACACCTTGCGGCCTGTGGTTGTTCTACTGATCGGCTTGAATATCGGATATGCCATGCCGAATACCCTGCAGATCATCGGCGGCCTGTCGATCCTGTTCGGATCACTGGCTTTAACCTTGCAAAAAAAGCCATTGACAATTCCGGAAAAGAACGCCGGAAAGACCGGAAAGACAAAATAATTTGAAAACCGCTTTCAAACAAGTGGCGCCTCTGAGCAAGCTCGGATTTTTCGGTTATGAGAGAACGTTGGCTGGTAGGGGTGGGGCAGTCCCTTGCCCCACCCCAAGCGAGAGACATCGTTTCAGGATCGGAACCCGTTTCGCCTTCAGTCGCTGGGGTGCCCC
>PWZG01000211.1 GCA_003567575.1 PVC group bacterium
CGAGGCGCTGGCGTCCAGCACCACGGTGCAATTCATGTTGGTTTCTTCCTCGAACATCTTGGTGTAGAAACGGTCACGCCGCGCGAAGACTTTCCAATCTGCATACTTGAGGTCGTCGCCGGGAGTATAGTCGCGATACTGCACGAATTCGCTGCCGCTGCCGCGGTAAACGCTGCGATGCATTCCGGCCATGGCGCCCTCGACCACGACCCGCGCCAACAACTCATAGTTGTCGATGCGCGCCAAGGTGTGCGGCGAAAGCATGTCTGATAAACGTTCGACTGGCATATCGTTGCCTTCGTGCCGGATATCCGGCGGATCCTATTGCACCGCGCTAAGCGGGCACGGATTCGAGTAAACGGTTAACGATGTCCGTCGCCGAGATGCCCTCGGCATCGGCGTGGAAATTCGGGATCACCCGGTGCCCCAAAACCGGTATGGCCAGCGCGCGGACATCCTCGCAGGCAACGTTATAGCGTCCGTGCAACAAGGCGCGCGCCTTGCCGGCCAGAATCAGCGCCTGGGTCGCGCGCGAACCGGCGCCCCATTTAACTTTGTCCTTGACCAGTGCGGGCGCATCCGTATTCCGTGGCCGGGTGGATCCGACCAGCCGTACCGCGTAATCGACCACGTTATTCGGCGCCGGCACCTCGCGCACCCATCGTTGCCATTCGAGGACCCGCGGACCGGCCATCACCGGCTCGAGGCTGGCTACGGTCGGCGCGGTCGTGGCGGTAACCATCCGTGCCTCGTCCGCCGGCGGCAAATAATCGAGTTCGACATTGAGCAGGAACCGGTCCAACTGCGCCTCCGGCAGGGCGTAGGTGCCTTCGAGTTCGATAGGATTCTGGGTCGCGAGCACGAAAAAAGGTAAATCCAGGGCATGTGTTGTGCCGCTGATGGTAACGTGCCGTTCCTCCATCGCTTCCAGTAACGCCGCCTGGGTTTTCGGTGGTGTACGATTGATCTCGTCGGCCAGCAATATATTGGCGAAAATCGGTCCGCGAATAAACCGAAAGGTTCGCCGTCCGGTGGCCGGATCCTCGTCGGCCACCTCGGTACCGAAAACATCCGCGGGCATCAGATCGGGCGTGAACTGGATGCGCTTGAAGTCCAGCGAGAAAATCCGGGCGATACTCTTTACCAACAGGGTCTTGCCCAGGCCGGGAACCCCGATCAACAACACGTGTCCCCCGGCGAACAACGTGATCAGAATCTGCTCGACAGCGTTTTCCTGGCCGACGATTATCTTGCGCAACTCATTTACAATTTGTTCGCGCGCCACCGATATTTCGGCCATGATGGCCTGTGCGTTATGATCCTGCATGCAATGCTCCCGTCAACCTGTTGACTACTCGTTCAAAATCATCAAGTTTACCCGAAACCACGGCGAATTGTCAATTCGGCCGAATACCGATGTTCTCTCCGATCCCCCGGTACCGTTCCCCATGGCAGGTAACGATCAGGACCTGCACGTGCTGGGCGAGGTTACCGATGAAATCGAGGACGTTTTCCTGCCGGGTGGCATCGGTATTGACGAGAACATCGTCGAGAATAAGGAGTTGCGGACCGGTCTTGGCCAATTCCAGGGCGACGGCGGCGCGCAGGGCGAGCAGTAACTGTTCGCGTGCGCCCTGGGAGAGCTGATCAAAAGCATAGGTTTCCTCGCGCTTGCGGCCGATCCCGGCCACTTGCAGGTTTTCGTCGAGGAAAACGCGGCGGTTATGAATACCGGTAATGTCGGCAAAGGTGGCGCTGAGTTGGTCTTCGAGAGGTTGCAGGACGGTGCTCACGGCGGCTTTCTTGCGGTAATCGATCAGTCCGGCCAGGAACCGGGCGGCCAGCGCGTGATCCTGGATGCGTTTGCATTCCGTTTCGGCGCTCACGAGCGACTCCTGCAACCTCGTTTCGCGGCTGTATAGTCCCTGTGATCCGGACTGCTCCAGAAAGGCCTCCAGTCGCTGGGTTTTCTGCTGAAGATGTTGATGTTCCGTGGCTGCCTGCCCAGCCGATTTCAGTGCACGCTCATGGCGTGCTTCGAGTTTCTCCCAGTCCGGCGGCATCTTCTTGCGGGCTACATTGAGCTGGGCTTTCGCCTCCACAAACGCGGTCTGCGCGCTTTCTTCCGCCTTGTCGATACCCTCGGTGTGGCGCCCCTCGATGGTGGCCGCCCGCGACGTCAATGAGGCTATCCGCTGTTTTATCTCGTTTACGGCGGTTAATGTTTCGAATCGTGTCGCGCCGCATATTTCAAGTCGCTTACTTTGCGTTTCAGTCGCATCCTGCAATGTCGCCCATGCAGCCTCTTCGGTTTCCAGAGCTGTGCGGATGACAGTCAGTTCGGCTTTGAGTTCGGCCTGCGACAAGGCCGTTTCCGTCTTGGTAATATCCAGGTGTGCACGCAGTTTTTCGATCGCGGCTTCGTGTTCTTCCACGTCAGCCGCCAGACTTTGCGGATCATCCCGATTTTCCAGCAACTCGACCAGACGCGTTTCGGCGGTTTTGATCTCCTTGTCGAGATCCTTGAGCTGCTCCAAAATTGTGCGTGCGCTGTCGATGGAGGTTACGCCGCATTTCTTGAGTTCCGCCTCCAATGCGGACTGACGCGCTCCGATTCGCTGCTCGATCTCGGCGGCCTCTTCCGCCCCGCTGGCGATTTGCAGATCACCCCATTCAGGCAGATGTAAGCGCAGGACACGCGTGGCGATGATCGTTTCCGTTTTGCCGGTCGCGATGTCCAGGGTCTCTTCCGTGTCATCGCGGTCCGCGACGAGGGTGACATCCTGTTTCGGCGTGAGCGCGACACGCAGTCCCACGGCTTCGGCACGAATGCCGAGATCGCGGATTTCCTGATCGATCTGTTCGAGTTTTATCACCTGGCGGTTGGAGACGTCCGGCAAAGCCGCCCGTTTACGCCGCAGTTGATCAATGTTCCGCTGTTGATTCCGGACGGTCGTGAATTGTTTGCGCAGGGTTTCAAGATCGCGCTCCGTTACGCGCAGACCCTGGATCTCGTGCAAGCGCGTTTCACGCTTCCTCGTGGATTCGATTCTTTTTCGCAGCGCCCTCGCGTCGTTTTGCAGGCTGGTCAGCGCTTGTCCGGCGGCTTGTTCCTCTTTTTGGGCGTGTTTCTGTCTGGATTGATGTTCGGCAAGCTCTTTTTGTGCCTTGTCAAGTTCCGCCTTCGCTTCATCGAGCGTTTTTTTCTCGTTGTGAACCGCGTTCAGCCGCTCTTGCGCGGTCTCGAAATCGCTCTGGAACCGCTCCAAATCCTTCTGTAAAAGTTCCACCTGTTTCAGCGTTTCGGTCAAGGCGTCGGCCTGTTTGTCGGCCTCGGTCTTCTCGCGATCCCTGACTAGCAACTCATCGCGCAATTGCATGAGTTGCTGCGATTGATTCTCGATTTCCTCCATTTTGGAGCGGACATCTGCCAGCTCGGACGCGAGTCGCTCACATGTTTGCTGCGCTTGTTGCAATGGACTGTTTTTGGCGACGCGTCCGGTGGATGTGAATTGGGCCGCCTGCATATCGCGGAACTGGTCGGCGAGACGTTCGACCAACGGATCGATCTGCACTTGCGCAAGGCCCGTGCGTATCCGCGCGCCTGCATTATCGTCCCATGCGGGCCAATCCACGGTTTCGCCCTGACGCGCCCAGAGATAACGCAAAAGTCCCCAATGTTCGGCTTTGCTTGCACCGCGCCCTGACCGTTCGCCGCCGATCAATTCCAGAACTTTTCCGTCGGCCGCATCGCCGTCGGAAATCGCGTGCCACGTTCCGTCGCGATCCTCACTGAGTTCGCTTAGCGGCGAGTTGAGAAAAGTTTTATGGATTTTGAATCGGCCTTCGGTCGTGACGAAGATCACCGTGATATCGGGCGCCAGGCTCGTTCCCGCGGGGCGCAGGCGTTCCATGGCATCCCCGCTCACGTTGTGGCGGTCGAACAGCGCGCGCGTGGCCGCAATCAGCAGCGTTGTCTTTCCGGCTTCGTTGCGGGCCGTCAACACGTTGAGACCGTCGGCCAGCGGCCCGACGGTCACGCCGTCGGTGAACGGCCCCGTATTCCGCAAGGTAATACTCTCAAGTTTCACGCGGCACCGCATCCCGTCCCTGCTTTGCCGACTTCGGCCGCCAGGAGCGCCATCATTGCCTCAAAGGCGTCGTCGCGCAGTTGCTGCGTTTCGATTTTCAAGTCATCGCAAAGCGACTGAAACTCGTCAAGCGTCAGTTGCTCGATTGCGGACGTATCGACCGTCGGCGTGCAACCGGTATTGAACAACCGTGCGCGTCCGACATCGGCGACCGCTTGGGCCAGCAGTGGGTGTTCTTGCAGACACGCCTTCCACAAGGATTCGGAGAGCACGGTAGATGTCCTGTCATCAACCCGTACGACGGCATAATCTTGCGCGATCCGATCTATGGCCGAGACGAGGGTCTCGCGGTGTTCCGGCGACACCGGGCCAACCAGCTCGATGCGCAAAACCGTCGCATCGGGAGGGGTCGCAGTCGCCTGGATTGATGCGGTGATAATATCAGGCGATGGTTGCCGATTAAGAAGATCCACGGTCACGGATTGCCAGCAAAACTTTGCGCTGTCGAGCTGCGTGATCACGGGTTTATGGCCGGGCGCGGAGATTTCAACCAACGCGACCGATCCCGAATCCTGGTCGAAATCGTCCGGCTCTGGCGTCCCTGACATGGCCAAACGGCCGTCATCGTAGACTTGCGGTTTGTGCCAGTGACCGACCGCGAGATAGTCCAGTTTGGCGCGTGTCGCGGCATCGAGAGCAATCGGTTGATCGCTGGGCTGATGTTTGCCGTCGATCGCCAGGGCGCCGTGCGTCATGCCGATCTTGATCCGATCCCGCGTGATCTGGCCGGCCATCTCTACCAGCGGAAGCGAAGGATCCTTTGTGGAAACCTTTTGCGTGATGGGGACGGGCAGGACGATGGCATCGGCGATCGGTATTGGTTCGCGCGATAAGCACACGGTCACGTGATCCGGTGGATTCGCGAACGGTTCGCGCATCCAGATACAGCCGGGACCGTCAAGCGGGTCGTGATTGCCGGGCAGAATCACGACCGGTATCTCCGGGCGGGCTGCCAAGGCGGCAAACGCTTCGTTGACCTGGGCGTTCGCTATCTGATTGCTTTCGAACATATCGCCGGCAATCAGAACTGCGTCAGCATCTTGTTCTCTCGCGATTTCAAGGATGCGTTTGAGGGTCGATAGTCGTGCAGCCCGCGGAATGCCGGCCTTTTCGCCAAACTGGGCGTAGCGCGCTCCTATCTGTATATCCGCGGTATGGATGAACTTCATTCTTCGTGCTCCGTATGTCTTGGGCTCGCGCTCACTGACGGCGGAAGATCAGATATTTGCGTACCAGGAAATTGATCATCAGCGCACTCAGGATATTGGTTCCGAAAGCAACGGTGGTCATGACGTCATACCTCGCAATCAAAAGGGACTGCAAGCTGACACCCACGGCGAATGAAATGCCTGAGACGGCGTAGAAAAGGCCGATTTCCACCAGCCATCGATGCCGTCCGCCCTTGAACACGAACATTACGTTCAGGATATAAGCCACGGCATTGGAAATCAAGAATGCCGCCGTATTGGCAATTGCCGCATTCAACGCGCGACGCGCTTCGGGAACCGCCGCCGGCGCCACATTCAGCAATCTTACCATGATGTCGTCTTCCGTCAGGCAAGGCAACAGACGCCAGCCCAGCAGATAAAAAAGGCCGATATTCCCCGCGGTCGCCACACCACCCGCCATGCCATACTTGATAAACTGACTGACCGGTCCGGCATCGTGTCGCAAGAACAGGCGTATCCATTGCAACGTCCTGAACACAAAACGGTCATCGTAATGATTGTCAGGCAATGTCATCGCGCTGCCTCGAAACGTATTTTACGGCGGATAAAGGTGGGGATATCGAGATCTTCGCCGCCTACAATGGTGGGGTCGACATCATTGAAACGCCCTTTTTTCGGTGGATCGAACTTAAGTTGTTCCTCCGTTGCCGACGGTCGGCGGGCCGCGCTCGACAAGGGCATAGAGACATCCAGTTGGGAAAGACCGGGTTCCTCCGCCTTGCGCCGCGCGCCGGTCGTTACCGCTGCCAGATTGAATTCGTCACCGAACGATTCGTCGGCATACACACCGGTCAGCAACGTCGCCTCCGGTTTCATGGCCGCCCGCAGTTCCACCAAGGTAGTTTCTATTTCGAGGAATGAAACGGTATCACCGGCCAGGATACCGACCCAGGCGCCATTGGCATGGCTCAGCCGGTGGTCATCCGCCAGCAGGGGACATGCAAGCAAATCGGCCAGCGCCGTTGCCGCCCGGCCTGATCCTTCGGCGCGACCGAATCCGAATGCCGCCGGCTGCGCCCTGCCGCCCAGTAAACGTTGCAACGACGGCATGTCCAGCGTCAATAAACCCTGTCCCTGGATCATGCGGCAAAGCGCGGTCAACATGAATCCAACGGCGCCATCAGCCGCTGCAAAGGCGGCGGTCGCCGGTTCCGAAACGCCGGCGGCGGTTACCAGACCGCTGTTGGAGGTAGCGATAACGGCGTCGCAGGCGGCATGCAATTCGCGTACGCCGCGTTGTGCCCGTTGCATCCTTTCGTTGCCCTCGAAATCAAACGGTAACGTTGCCAGCGCCGTCACACGGGTACCGCACGACATGGCGACGCGCGCCAGGGTGGATGCCGCGCCGGTTCCCGTCCCGCCGCCCAGCGCCGCCAACAGAATCATCCAATCGGTATCGGCGCATATCGACCGCCATTCGGCGACGGATTCTTCGGCCGCCAGTTTACCGACCCGCGGATCGCCGCCGCTGCCGAACCCTTTCGTCAGGCGACCGCCCAGCGGCAGGTGTGCCGCCGCCCGGCTGGCGTCCAGTGAACGGTCATCGGTATCGACCGCAACCGTACACGGTGGCCGCGGCCAGCGGAGCAGCATGCGGTCGAGCGCTCGACAGGCGCCGCCCCCGATTGCCGCCACCTTTATCTGACGCGCATAATCGCGCCGATCAGCCGAAAATATCATCCTGCTCCACTCCTTCGTCGTCGCCGGCCCAGACCACACGCAGCCAGTCGAAAAGACCTGAACGCCGGCCGGCATCCGACTCGTTACGCAACCCGAAACGGACCAGGCCGGCCACCGTTGCCAGCTCCGGCCGATCGGCCATTCCCTCGCCGTGCAGACGCCACGGCGAGGCGACCGTGCATGGTTTGCCGAAAATTTTCTCAGCCAGTACATCCGCGTCGCGCAACAGCGCTCCGCCGCCCGTCAACAGAATCCCGGCGCCCACATGGGCCAATATCCCTTCCGATTCAAGCCGTTCCCTGATCAATCCGAACGTTTCCTCCATACGCGCATGGATGACGGTACGCAACGATGCCAGCGGAACCGTGCGTTTACGGTTATACTGACGCGGTAATTCAATCGCCTTGGTAGTTCGTTCCGGCCATGCCGAACCGTGATCGAGTTTAATGTGTTCGGCTTCCCGTGTGGTCAAACCGAACGCTTGGGCTATATCGTTTGTTACATGTTCGCCGCCAACTCCCAGGACGCCGACGGCGGCAATTGTTTCCGAGGCATAGGCAATGTAATCGGTCGTGCCGCCTCCCAGGTCGATCACGACAACACCGCTGCGTTTTTGTTCCGGACGCACAACAGCGGCCGCCGAGGCATAGCCGCTGAACACCGTGGCGCGGCATTCCAGATCCAGATCGCGCACCAGTTTGGCCAGGTTGCGGAGATGCGTTTGCGACCCGTGTACCGCCAGCATATCGGCCGAAAGCCGTGCGCCTTCCATGCCTTCCGGCCGTAAAACCGACTGTTCATCATCGATCCGGTAGCGCCCGAAAATGGTATGCAACACCACCCGGTCTTCCGGAAGGGTAATCGCCGCCGCCACCTGCTTGACATGCCGGACTTCCTCTTCGGTAATTTCATGGTCATCGTTCAGCACCGCCACATGTCCCCTGTTGCGTGACGTCTGAATATGCGGGCCGGACAGCGATAAAAACAAGCGATGGATCGGAATCGAATAATTCTGTTCCAGCTCGTGTAAGGTCTCGCGCAAACAGGTTCGCGCGCTTTCGTAGTCCACCACCTGTCCCTTGCGTAATCCCGTAGTCGGATGCGTCGCCAGGGCACGCACCGTGATATCCGCGTCATCCCGCTGTTCGGCCACCATAAACACCACCTTGGTGGTGCCGATCTCAAGGCCAACAACCGTGTCTCCATTGTCATTTCGCGCGCGCATCAAGATAGAACCTCTTTATCGCTGGTTGGCCTCGGGAGTTGCCGGGATATTGTCTTCCGTCAGCGTTAGATTGATCGACTGCAGCCGCTGGCCGGTTTCGCTGCTGTCACGCAAAACCGAGCGCAAGCTGTTCAACTTCAATTCGAGATGTGTTACGCCGGCCGCGCCGCTTTCGTGCATGGCAGGCCATAAGATCGTAACATGGGTGCCGTTATCGAGCCAGCATTCCAAATAGTCCTGCGCGGCGACATTGAGGCGGCGTATATTGATATCGCGATTGTATCTGGGCTGCCGAACCATATCCAGCAGATGTAATGACGCCGTTAACGACCCTGACAAATCTACGCCGGGCATCAGGTTGTCGGAGGGAACACCGGCGATCAACGGCAAATTGTCATCCCGGCGTGGATCGAAAAACACTATGCCATGTCGATCGACCACAAAATCGCCGTACGCCCTGCCGGCATCCACGATGGCAAAAGGCACCCGTTCCTTCACCCGGACATCGAGACGGTCCGGAAGCCGCACCGCAATATCCATATCCGACACGGACGGGATACGCCGTAAAAAGCTTTCGCGAATTTGATCGACGGTCATGCCGCGCCACGTATTGTCGTTTCCGGCAGAAGCGCGGCGCGTCAGCAAAAGCGCCCAAAGATTCATGTCGTCGGGCAGATTCATGAATTCCAACACATGCTCGCGCGAAAGCCGGCCGTCAACCATTACATTGATCGTACGCACCTTGTATGCATCGTTTTCCCAAAGCAACTTGCGTCCCGCCCATCTAATACCTTGAACCAAGGCCGTCACACCGAGTGCCAGCAACGCCAATAGAATTACAATAACCGCCAGCCGTCGTAAATGTATCCGCCAAGACTCTCCGCCGCGTGGCGTCCGTGCCGCCAGGATACGATGGCGCCCCATTTCAGCGCTCAGATAACGTACCGAGGCCGTTTTCTTTTTCCGTCTACGTTTCATCAGCGACTCGTTCGTTTGTTTCCCATCACGGATACCCGGCGCCGTATCCGGTGTCCACAGGATTCCCGCACCTGCTTCAAGCCGCCACGTTCCCTTCGCCGAATAAAACCATTGATGTATTACTGTAGCAGGCCCGGACAATCTCGTCCAGCAAGTTCTCATATCCGGTTTGTTTTGAGGCGACCGGATTTGACGTTGCATAACTGGAAGTCATCACGTATAATCACGCTCCATGGATATTTTCAGCCCCGTCACGATGACGGATCGGGGGCGCGTTATCAACCTAAATCCAAAACAATCATGACATTCAGTAAAGCACCAGAATCAGGAACGGACAATAATGGCGAATTGATGGGCGGAAGCGCGCCGGCATCCGCGCCCATTGGGCAGGACATTGACGGGGCTCCGTTCGCGACCGCTTTGAACGATCGCGAACGATGTTTCACACGCTTGGATTGGTGGGCATTCTGGGTGGCGTTCGCCATCGCTTTCTCCGTTTATTTTTATACGCTCGCCCCGTCGGTCACCATGTCGGATGCCGGCGAGCTGGCGGTGGCCGGCGATCATCTCGGGGTTCCCCATCCGCCGGGATATCCGTTATGGACCATGACCGCTTTCATATTCCGCACGATCTTTCGGGCCGAATTCCGTGGCCATCCGAACCCGGCATGGAGTATGAATCTTATGTCGGCCATGTTCGGTGCGGTTGCCGCCGGCATCATGGCCATGTTGCTTTCGCGATCGGGGCGCGACATTCTGAGCTGGCTTTCGCGGCGGCAGCATGAACTGAGCGCAAAGATGCTGGCAACAATCAGTTGGACGGGCGCCGTAGCCGGCAGCCTGATTTTTTCGTTCAGTCCGGCGCACTGGTCGCAGGCCGTGATTGTCGAAGTCTATACCATGAACGTCTTCTTCCTGGCGTTATTATTTCTCTTCATCTACCTGTGGATTCTGACGCCGAAGCCGCGCTGGCTGTACAGCGCCGTCCTCGCCTTCGGACTGGGTTTGAGCAATCATCATACCCTGCTACTGATCGCCGCGGCCGTGGTCGTGGTCGTTCTGCTGAAGGATCACGACCTTTTCCGCGATTTTGCCGTGACCGGCATCCCATATCTCGTGGTCATCGGCGCGGTTCTTCAAGGATGGCTTCCTGCATTGTCGCATCCTTTGGATCCATCCATGTACGTATATTTATTCCTGAATTTCCTGGCCTTGTTGCTGGCCTGCTACCTGTTGCCGCGCGGCCGAACGGTCGCGTTCTCATTTCTTCTGATACAACTCGGCCTGTTGGTCTACCTTTACATGCCGATCGCCTCCGATTTCAATCCGCCGCATAACTGGGGAAACACGCGGACCTGGGAGGGATTTGTACACGCCATTACCCGGGGACAATATGAACGTATCACGCCGACGGATGTGTTTTCGGAACAGTTTCTCAGACAGGTCGGCGATTTTTTCGCCGATTTGCGCAGCCAGTTCACCTTGCCGATGGCATTGCTTGGGTTCCTGCCGTTTACCGCCTGGCATTTTCGGGCCGGCAACCGATACATCCGGATGCGCTGGATAACGATACCGATTTCGCTGGTTGCCGTTTTCCTGATCGTCTCCGAAGAAATGATTGCCAGCCCCGGAAACACCATCCCGTTGCTGTCGCTCAGTTATCGTTTATTGAGCATGTTGATCATGTTCATGGCCGCCTTAGGCGTCCTGCTGATGGTTGTCGCCGAAGGCCGGGACCTGTTTCTTATACTACGGAATTACAAGCGGTCGGAATATAGCTGGACCAACATCGCAATCTCGGCCTTGACACTCGGCGGCGCCGCCGTCGTGTATCTTTTTATTGCTTTGAAACTGCTGGCGCGCGCCGGCGGGGATACGGCAGCTTCATGGTCGCTACGGGCGCTGATGATTTTGATTGTCCCCGCAATCCCCCTGCTCACCGCCACCGCCGCCTGGTTGATCAGCGATCGACGCATACAGGCCGATATGGATCTCAACGCCGACAGCCGCAAGTGGATGCTGACCACCATGGCCG
Source organism: PVC group bacterium (assembly GCA_003567575.1). Classification (GTDB taxonomy): domain Bacteria; phylum Verrucomicrobiota; class Kiritimatiellia; order CAIKKV01; family PXCX01; genus PXCX01. The sequence continues at coordinate 11,299 of PWZG01000211.1, forward strand.
GTTTTCTGGCGATCGGTATTGTTCTGGTGATTTTAGCCAATCCCACCGGCGATTTGCAGGATGCTTTTATCCAGCGCGTCAAATGGATATCATCGCATGCGCTGTTTACCTTCTGGGTCGCTTACGGCCTGATGTTTGCACTGGTCCTGGTCAACCATACCGTCAACCGCCTGTTCCCGGCGGCAACCGGACGGTTGATGAGTTTCGCCGCCTGCGGGCTGGCCTTGCTATCGCCCGGCTTGCTGCTTCTCAACAACGCCTATAATCCCGAATTGATCCGCACCATCGGCGGCGTGGAACAGCGCGGCCACGATTTCGGCTGGCAGTTCGGTAACTACCAGTTACGCGGCGCCGCGGCAATCATGGAAGAACTCGGGGAACCGGACGGTCCGGTAGTCCGCGTGCGCGGGCTACCCGACTTCCTTGTCGACCAACCCCTGACACCATGGCACGAGCCGTTGCCCAACCCGGAATATCCGCCGCCGATGGGAACCAACGCGATTTTCTTCGGTGGCACCGATCCAGGGCGGTTCGTACCCACCTACATGATTTTTTCCGCTCGGGTCCGGCCCGATGTCTACCTGATCACCCAGAATGCATTGGCCGACAATACCTATATGAGCGTCATGCGCGACCTTTACGGCGACGACATCTTCATCCCGTCAGCCGTCGATTCCAGCCACGCGTTTCACCAGTATCTTGATGACGTCCGCAGTGGGCGCCGCCCCGCCAGTGCCGCCATCGTCACCGACGGCGACCGCGTCAGTGTCCAGGGCGTACAGGGCGTGATGATCATCAACGGGATCCTGGCGCGCATGATTTTCGATATGAACAAGGCCAGACACGACTTTTACGTCGAGGAAAGCTACGTCATCGAGTGGATGTACCCCTACCTGAAACCGCACGGCCTGATCATGAAGATCAACGACGAAAGACTGCCGCAAATCCCGCCGCAACGGGTTAAGGACGACATGGAGTTCTGGGATTGGTATGTCCGCCGGCTGACCTCCAATCCGAAATTCATGCGCGATATCGTGGCTCGCAAATCGTTTTCCAAGTTGCGCAGCGCAATCGCCGGGCTTTACGTTTACCGCAACCTGATGCAGGAGGCCGAACAGGCGTTTCTCGAAGCGAAAACGCTCTACCCGCTCAGCCCGGAAGCCAACTTCCGCCTTGCCGATCTGTACCTGCGGATGGGGCGCCCGGATGATGCCATTGACCTGATGGAAGCCTTTCACGAGCAGGATCCCGGCAACGAACGCGTGCTGCCGTTTATCCGGCAGGTACAACAACGCCAGGAACTCAACCAAAAGGCGACAGAACTGCAACAATTACTCCAGTCGGGACAGGCAACGTTCAGCGATGCAACCAATTTGGCCGAGATTTACCACCAACTCGGCAATCAGCAGGCGTTCAGAAGTTTGACCAGCAACCTGCTTGGCGACGAAAACGTGCCGCCGGCCGTCCTGCGCGAATTGTCGAAATCGTTGCGTCGTAAAGACGCATTCGATCTCGTTGAACAAGCCTTGTCGCGCTATATCCAACGCGTTCCGGCCGATCAGGAAGCGCTGCTGGATCTTGCCGAAGCCCGCGTGCAACTGCGTAACGTCGAGGGCGCCTTGCAAATTCTTCAGCGGGCCATCCGCATCAGTCCCGGCCTTCGGGAACAACTGCGCCACGACCAGCGATTCGCCCCGTTGCGTAACCATCCGCATTTTCGCCAGATACTGCAAATGCGCTAACCCGGGAGTTTATTATTCATGGATATTTCCGTTGTTGTACCGGTTTACAATGAAAATGAAAGCGTCGAACTGCTCTGTCGCACGCTTCATGAAACGCTTTCCAACATGAAAAGCAGTTACGAAATCGTGCTTGTCGACGATGGCAGTACGGATGGTACCTTTGAGAAAATGGCGGAGATCCAGCGCCAGACCCCTCATTTCCGCATCATCCGTTTCCGTCGTAATTTCGGCCAGACCGCGGCCATGAGCGCCGGCTTTTCGCATGCCAAAGGCAATATCATCGTCACCCTGGACGCCGACCTGCAAAACGATCCCGCCGATATACCGCGGTTGCTTGAGCATATGACCGAAGATACCGACGTTGTGAGCGGCTGGCGTAAGAACCGGCGCGATCCCTGGTTGAGCCGCAAACTTCCATCCCACTTGGCCAATGCATTAATCAGTTGGTTTACCGGCGTCAAACTGCACGATTATGGTTGCACGTTAAAGGCGTATCGCCGCGATATAGTAAAGGATATCCGGTTGTACGGGGAAATGCATCGTTTCATTCCCGCCCTGGCACACTGGGTCGGCGGCCGCGTCAAGGAAGTGCCGGTAAACCATCATCCACGACGATTCGGAACCTCCAAGTACGGGATGTCGCGTACGATTCGCGTTATCCTCGACTTGATGACCGTCAAATTTCTTATGCGCTTCAGTACCCGCCCAATCCATGTGTTTGGCAAGATCGGCTTGATTTCCGGCGTATGCGGACTGGCCATGCTGGGGTTCATGGTCATGACCCATTTGTTTTTCCTCGCGTTCGGCACCGAGTTCGCCGCCGATTTAATCAAACGGCCGTTCTGGATCATGTCGGCATTCATGCTGATTTTTTTCGGACTCCAGTTCATCAGCATGGGGCTGCTGGCCGAACTTCAGATCCGCACCTATCATGAATCGCAAGACAAACCGATTTACGTCATTCGCGCCATCATGGAATGATGCGCGATCTGTTGGATATTACAGAGTGTATCGTGACTGTACCGGACGTAGAAATCCATTCAACCGCACAAGTCATTACCGGCTTGATCCTGATCGGGTTCGTGATCGCTGGGACGGCTGCCCTGTTTCATGGTCGCCGGTATTACCGGCGACGGCCACTGAACCATCCGGAGGTTGACGGCCCCCTTGTGCGGCGGCCCTGGCAGGGAATAGATGTACTGCTGATTATGCTTTTTTACATCGTAACCCACGTCGGGGCGTACCGCCTCTATTCACTTGTCGAACCCGTCGTTGATGATCCTGAATCAAGTATGGCGGTTCAACTGTCGCTCGCCGCGGCGCTGCAGTTGGGCGGTCTGGCATTCATTCTATGGCTCGCGATCCGCCACCGTGGCGGCTGGCGCAAGGCGTTCGGCAGGGAACGCGGCCGACCGGTATCGCCGTTATGGTTGGCGGCCGTAATATATCTTGCCATCTGGCCGGTGCAACTGGTGGCAACGCCATTATACCACGGTTTGTTGCGAATGCTTGATATATCCGTCGACATGCAGGAATCGCTGATCATCTTGACGACAACCGATTCGCCGATCGTTCTGGCCGCCCTGTTGTTCATGGCTCTGATCGTTGCGCCGGTCGCCGAAGAATTGTTTTTTCGAGGTATACTCTTGCCGGTATTCCGGCGTCGACTGGGCATCTGGCCGGCCGTCATCCTCTCGTCACTGGTATTCGCGCTAATCCACTTTCATATTCCTTCCTTCACCGGCTTGTTTATCGTAGCCATCGCCTGTTCCCTGGCTGCCCTGTGGGGTAAATCCGTGGTGCCGGCAATCTGGCTGCACGCATTGTTCAACACGGTCAACACCTTGCTGGTCCTGACCTGGGGGATTGACGGTTCATGATGCCGATAAAAATACGATTGACAGGCGCCGTAAATTCCTTTATAGTAATTGCTTTTTGACTCGGTAACAACAACAAGGATTGAAATCATGGAATCCTATGCGGTAATCAAAACAGGCGGCAAACAGTATCGCGTCAAACCCGGCGATGTGATACGGGTTGAACTACTTGCCGACGAGGTCGGCGCCGAGGTCGCTTTGGCGCCCGTATTGGCGGTCAGCGACGAAAAAGGATTTCGGTTTGGAACCCCTGAATTAACCGATATTCGCGTCACCGGCACGGTAACGGATCGTATTCGTGACCGTAAAGTTATATCTTTCAAGCAAAAACGGCGCAAAGGCTACCGGCGCAAGATCGGTCATCGTCAGAATTTGACGGTATGCCGGATCGACGGTATCGAGCCGGTTGCGCAACAGGAACAGGAAACTGATCATGGCGCATAAGAAATCAGGAGGCTCCGCAAAAAACGGGCGCGACAGCCACAGCAAGCGGTTGGGCGTCAAGGCCTATGCCGGCCAGACGGTAACCGCGGGCAGTATCGTTGTGCGGCAGCGTGGCACCCGTTTTCATCCGGGCCGCAATGTCCGGCGTGCAAACGATGACAGCCTGTTCGCATTATGCGACGGCATCGTTCAATTCGAACGTAACGGACGTCGCATCGCGATCGTGGATTCCGCCGGACCGGTCACGACCACGGCGACTACGGTGGGTGCTGTCGCCGAAGCGTGAAATCCAAGCCATTTGTTGACACGGTTGCGATCCACGTCGCCGCCGGCGACGGCGGTAACGGTTGCGTAAGTTTCCGTCGCGAGAAATATGTTCCCCGTGGCGGTCCCGACGGCGGTGACGGCGGTCGCGGCGGTAGTGTATATCTGGAAGCCGATCGCCATCAGGATTCATTGGCGGCTTTTTTCTACGCGCCGAACGTGCGGGCGGAATCGGGTGGCAACGGTAGCGGCAAAAGACGTCACGGCCGTAACGGGCGCGACCATGTAGCCCGTGTTCCGCTCGGCACCGTCGTTCACGATCCGATTGCGAACATTATGCTGGGCGAACTACTGAGCGAGGGCGACCGTTTGTGTGTTGCCCGCGGCGGCAAGGGTGGCCTCGGAAACTGCCACTGGGTAACATCGTCACATCAGGCGCCGCGCGAGCATACCGATGGTACGCCGGGCGAAAAAACCACTTTGCGCCTGGAAATGAAAACCATCGCCGATTTCGGATTGGTCGGATTCCCGAATGCCGGCAAATCTTCCCTGCTTGATGCTCTAACCCGCGCGCATTCCCGAGTTGGCGCGTATCCGTTTACAACGCTGCACCCCGTCATCGGCGTCCTGGAGTGTCCGGATCACCGCCGTCTGCGCATCGCCGACATCCCTGGTATCATTGACGGCGCTCACCTTGGGCACGGTCTTGGCATCTCGTTTCTGCGTCATGTCGAACGGGCGACTTGCCTGATGGTGGTCCTGGATATGGCCGGCTCCGAAGGTCGAGATCCGATAACGGATTACACCCATTTACTGAATGAAATGCGGCACTATAATGACGATCTTCCCAGTCGCACAGCAGTTATCGTGGCCAACAAAATGGATTGTCCCGACGCTGAACGGCGCCGTTCGGAATTTCAGCGTCAAACCGGGCGGGAAACGGTGCCGGTCAGCGCGATATCAGGCGCCGGAATCGAAACATTGAAAGAGATCCTGGTTAAAATGGCGCCGCCACCCCAAACCGGATAAAAAAAGTATCATCCATGTCCATGCGCTCACCTGGCGAGCGATGGAAAGTCATGCGTCGCTCCATCGCATACCCGATTTCCGCTGTCAATTCCATCTCGGCGTGCATCACCCGGGTCATTCCCAGCGTCAGGCGGAAATCCTCAAAGTTGATACGTCTGCGCGGATCGTTCAGATGATAGTCGTTGCTTTCCCAGGCATACCCGACATTAAAACGCCAATCGCGGCTGGGCGCCAGCGAAACCATACCGCGCGGCAACATTGCCTCGATCCGCAATGCCGGATGCGGTTGCCAAACCGAACCGAATACCGGAAACCAGCGCCGCTCAAATCCCGACCGGTACTCAAGGCCGGCCACGATGGATAGATCATCAGCCAACGCACGAACCATTGATACCGCCAGCGGTATAAAAATAGCGTCTGCCGTCATCTTTTCTCCATCGCCGAAGTAACCGGGTTTAATCGTCAAACGCGCTGACACCCCGTCATCAAAACGGCCAACCCACGTCAACGGCAGCTTCGCCATGAACAACTGGTTCGGCAAATCTATATCACCGGAATCGACAATCCATATTCCGCGAATTCGGGATCGTACATCAATGTCGCCGAACGGCAGCCGGAAATAGGCCATGTTAGCCCGCGTACCGAGTTCCAGAAAGCCGGCCCGCCCCGAGTCCCCGACGTCCGCACGACCCAGGTAAGCGGCTTCGGCGTCAATTAACGATTCCAGGAACCGATCCATTATCTGGCAAGTTTGTCGATCCCCAACATCCGGGCGAGCCGACGCCGTGACCACCGTAGCGATCATCGCCGCCATCATCCACCCAACCAGCCATCCGTGTTTTATCTTCATCCAATCCTCCTCTGCATCAATATGATTCTTGTTATTCGACAGCCTCGATAAACGGACTGATATCGGCAATATCGTTGGTGCCGGCCAATAACATCAACAGCCGATCGAATCCCAGCGCAACGCCGGCGCTCGGCGGTATCCCCGCCTCAAGCGCCTGTAAAAAAAAGTTGTCCACCGCATAGACGGTTTCACCGCGTGCCTCACGCGCCCTGGCGCAAACTTCAAACCGGCGGCGCTGTTCAGCGGCATCTGTCAACTCACTGAACGCGTTGGCCATCTCCAGACCACCGGCGTACAGTTCCCAACGCTCCGCCACGGACGGACGCGCCGGGCGGATGCGCGCTAAAGCGGCTTCGGCTATCGGATAATCCAATAGAACGGTCGGCCGCTCACGCGGGAGTGCCGGCTCGATCTTCTCGACCAAATCCACGACAAACCGGTCTTCATCCCAATCGACGACGGGATTCCATCCGGCATGTCGTTCGAATGCTTGCGCCACCGTCATCCGTTCCCAGGGCAAAGCCAGATCTACCTCTCCGTGAACGCCCGTCAAACGCGTCGTACCCAGTACGGCCTGCGCCGTACTGATAAGTAAATCGCGTGTTTCCTGCAACACCGTCTCGTAATCCGCATGCGCACGATACCATTCAAGCATCCAGAACTCCGGCAAATGATGCGTTCCCCGTTCAGCGGCACGAAAACAAGGTCCCAGTTGCCACTGCCGCTCGATACCATCCGCCAGCAAACGTTTCATGTGGAACTCAGGTGACGTACGTAAATAGCCTGATCCCGCCGGAACGGCATTGATATGCGATTCCAGCGCCGGCGTTCGCAGCCATACCGGCGTCGTCACCTCCAGGTAATCGCGGGACGCAAAAAAATCCCGCAGCGCGCGCATCGTGGCGGCGCGTAAACCGATGGCGTCAGCAATCCATCGCACGTCCGCACCCCTCATCCTTTGCTGATACGATCGGCATAGGCACTGGTTCGCGTATCGATTTTAACGATGTCTCCCGTGTTTATGAATAGCGGCACCTGCAACGCAAACCCGCCTTCGATCCGCGCCTCCTTCATGACGTTCGTCGCCGTATTTCCGCGAACACCAGGCTCGGTTTCCACGATGGTCTTTTCTATAAACGTCGGCAAGGTAACATCGACAGGCTCGCCATTGTAAATCACGACCTCGACCGCCATGTCTTCGCTCAGGAAATATCGTTGATCGCCCAGTACAGACGCCGGAACGGTAATCTGGTGGTAATCCTCATCCAGAAACACACAATCATCACCCTCGGCATAAGAGTAACGCAGGGTTTTCTGCTCCATATCAGGCTTGTCGATCTTGTCGTTCGAACGGAACGTTTTACTGACCGTACCGCCACTGATCATGTTTTTCAGTCTGCAAACGTAAAGAGCCTGCCCCTTGCCAGGCTTGACAAAGTTGAATTCCGTCACGACAAATGGAACGCCGTCCATCTCTATTTTCAAACCCTTGCGTAAATCTGACGCGTTATACATATATCGAACTCCTGAACTTATTGTTTTGTGGCTTTAGCTAATGGCTTCGCCAACCCTCACCCCGGCCCTCTCCCAGAGGGAGAGGGAGATCACGCGAGTGAACGGCTCACCGTTTTCTTGTTTTTTATGGCGGTTTCGTGTGTTTAAGTCACTAATTAGCATATATCACCGGCAGGCGGTTGTCAAGAAAAACGGCGGAAAAGCATCCGTAACAACATCCGATGTTCAATCCCTACCGATACCGGAAAGCCACCGGATACCGATAACCGGTAGCGCGACACCGAAGAACAGCAGGCGCGGCAAAGTGTATGCGAGATCGGGGCCGGCGGCGCGCGACAGGTTCCAGAAGATCAACAACAAGCTGGTCCAGACAAAGGTCGCGTTGGCAAAAGGACTCATGGCATGTAACCGCTGCAAGCCCGGGATACGCCGTCGCGACAGGGGATACCACAAACTCGAACCCATGAATCCCAGTTGATCAGCCAGGACGTGCGACGCGTAAGCCGCCAAACCAATGGCGCCGGCCGTCAAACCCCATACCGCTGCAACCGTCAGGCCTAACAACGTAGCCAGCACCAAACTGTGCGAACGGCTGCGATGCCACGGGATAAATTCAACCCGGATGCGACCATCCGGTTGCGGCCGCATTTCCAGCGCCGGCCCATCGAGAATGTCGACCGTGATCTCGGCAAGGTAGGCGGGGAAAACGACGGCGTTCGTGGCCATGACCGCCGTTGCGGCCGCGCGTGGCGCCGGACTGACCACGGTTTGCGATGTGGAGACCACCGGTCCGATGGTAACTATGACCTCGCTGCGGGAAGGATCGAAACGCACACGGTATTGACGCCAGGCATTGCCCCCCATGGGCACGGTATTGAGTTTAATTGAAACCGGTTTTCCAAGCGCTGCCGCGCTGTCGGCCGTTGCAGCGACGGCAACGGCAACCGGCGCCGGATCCGGCGTGACGGCATCAGGCGCAATCTCGCGATCGTGACGATACAAAAAACGCAGAAACTTGAAATCCACGGTATCCGGCAAAAGCGCGGCAGCGCCGCCCAGCACAAAATACCACGGCACACCGGCCGCGCCCGCATTCACCGCCGCCGGAAAAAAAGCGGTCACGGCCAAGCCGCCTGCGAAATGGGTAAAGCCTTTCATTGCCTTCCGCAAGTATACCCGAATCAATCAGCAAAACAAGCGCCAAAAAAAAAGCTTGTATCAATGGATGGAATAAAGTATGAATTAAGGATCGCAAAAAGGAATACAGCATAATTTACGGTAAGCCGGTCGATCCCGCTAATTGACCGGAAACATGAAAGGCGGTCCATTGCTTATATGAATCCAGTCGTAAACCATCTAATCCAGTTACAGGAACTGACCCTGATTCGCGCGGAACAGAAGATCCACAAACATGAAAATCGTGTGGAAAAACTTGAAGGCGCCATCGACGATATGACAGGGCAATTGACCGCGGACGTGCGCTCCATCTTCCTGCGCTTGCAGCGGCGCAGCCCGATCGTCATCGTACCCGTATCCAACGGTATCTGTTCCGGTTGCGGCTTGAAACTGCCGATCAGTCTGGTTCAGGAAGTACGTCAGGCACCCGGCCTGACGCATTGTCCGACCTGTACGCGCATTCTGTATACGCCGTACGAACCGGTGCGTCGGCTACACGAAGCGCCCAATCGCATCAAACCCGCCAAACCCGGTATCAGCCGTTTTTCGTCACCATCGCTGATGATTCCGCGATTAAGCGGTTCCAAGCGTAATGAGGTCATCAGGGAATTGACCGACGCCATGCATGCGAATGGTTTCGTCGATAACTCGGACAAGCTTTACGAGGAGGCGTTACGACGCGAAACCATTATGAGTACCGCGGTCGATCATGGACTGGCCTTCCCGCACGTGCGCGGCATCGAAGGCGGCGCACTGACGCTGGCGATGGGAATGAGTTCCGAGGGCATCCCTTTCGACGAGGATAACAAAACGCTGACGCATCTGGTGTTTTTCATCGTCATTCCGACAGCGGCCAACGCGTTCTACCTTAAACTGTTGGCAGGACTGACCGATGTACTGCGCAAAGCAGAGAATCGCGAAAAGCTGATGGCGGAAGAAGAGCCGGAAAAACTTTGGAAAACACTTATTAAAGTTACCCGGCCGGCGGTTTCCTGAGCATCCATAAGAGCCGCGGCGTTTAGACGAAGCGTTTCATGGCGCGACGGGCATCGCGTTCGTCGTCGGAACGGCGTAGCGCCTGCCGCTTGTCCGCCATCTGTTTGCCGCGGCAAACGCCCAATTCGACTTTAAGGTGGCGTCGCCGGAAATATGCTTTCAGCGGAACCACGGTGTATCCCTTCTGGGTCATCAAACCGATCAGGCGATTGATTTCCTTTTTATGCAACAATAACCGGCGTTGACGGTCGGGTTCGTGATTATACCGGTTGCCGTGATCGTACGTGGCAATGCGAACACCGCACAACCACGCTTCGCCAACGTAAATACGGACATGACCACCGGTCAGGGTTACCTGTCGCAGACGCGCCGATTTAACCTCGGTACCCTGCAACACGAGGCCGGCCTCGACACGCTCCAGCACTTCATAGTCATGGAACGCCTTGCGGTTGCTTGCAATTGGCAGGGAGCCGGATTCAATGGGACGTTTCATCGGTAAGCACCGATACGTCAACGGTTTTTACGGCCAAGGATCGCAATCGTCGAGTAATCGATTTCGGCTCGCAATTTACCCTCGGCAACTTCACGTAATGCGATATCAACGAATTCTTCATCGCGTTTCTCGGGACGAACATAAGGTCTCATTCCGGCAATCAACTGCCGCACGCGTTTCGAAATCACATTAACCAGTAAGGGAACACTGGGAATCTGGGCTTGGGCTTTGACGATAAGTTCCGGGTTCATGCCACCTCGCTTAATAAACCAACACGATCGAAAAAAATGGGTACGGGACACAGTATATGCATCCCGCACCCATTTGTCAACTATACGTTCGGCAGGTCGATCAATACATGCCGCCCATACCGCCCATACCACCCATGCCGCCCATGGGATCCTGGCCGCCGCCGGCCGGGGCTTTGTCTTCTTCGGGAACTTCAGTGACCATGCACTCGGTCGTCAGCATCAATCCGGCGATGGATGCCGCGTTCTGCAATGCCAGACGCGTCACCTTGGCAGGATCGAGCACACCGGCCTTGAACAGGTCGCAGTATTCGTCGGTCGAGACGTTATACCCCATGGAACCCTTGAGTTTCTTGACTTCCTGCACGATAATGCTGCCTTCTTTGCCGGCATTATCGGCCAACTGGCGCAACGGCGCTTCCATTGCCTTCTCGATAATTTTCGCGCCAATCGCCTGATCGCCTTGGAGTTCCAGCTTGCCGAGTGCGTTGAGGCAACGCAACAGCACGACGCCGCCACCGGCCACGACGCCTTCTTCTACAGCCGCGCGGGTTGCATGCAATGCGTCCTCGACACGGGCCTTCTTCTCTTTCATCTCGGTCTCGGTTGAGGCGCCGACATTGATCACGGCCACACCGCCGGCCAGCTTGGCCAGACGTTCCTGCAGTTTTTCGCGATCGTAATCGGATGTGGTCTCGTCAATCTGGCGTTTGATCTGCGCGACACGACCCTGAATGGCCGATGTTTTGCCTGCGCCTTCGACGATGGTGGTGTTCTCTTTGTCGACCGACACACGCTTGGCACGGCCCAGATCCTCGAGTTTAACGTTCTCGAGTTTAACGCCCAAATCCTCGGTCAGGCATTTGCCGCCGGTCAGAATTGCGATATCCTCGAGCATCGCCTTGCGACGATCGCCGAAACCGGGCGCCTTGACGGCGCAGCAGTTCAACGTGCCACGCAGTTTATTGACCACCAGCGTCGCCAGGGCTTCGCCTTCGACGTCTTCGGCGATGATCAACAACGGCTTGCCTTCTTTGGCCACCAATTGCAGCAACGGCAGCATTTCCTGCAAGTTCGACACTTTCTTCTCGTGAATCAGGACGTACGCGTCTTCGAGCACCGCTTCCATCGTCTCGGCATTGGTCGACATATAGGGCGAAAGGTATCCTTTGTCGAACTGCATCCCTTCGACCACGTCAAGCGTTGTCTCGATCGTCTTGGCTTCCTCAACCGTGATCGTGCCGTCTTTGCCGACTTTATCCATGGCATCGGCGATGATCTCGCCGATCGTATTGTCGCCATTGGCGGAAATGGTGGCAACCTGACAGATCTCGGTATGTTCCTTGACTTTCTTGCTCTGCTTGGCGATGGCATCGACAACCGCCGCAACCGCAATATCCACGCCTTGCTTGAGACTCATCGGATTGGCGCCCGCGGTGACGTTCTTCAGTCCTTCACGGTACACCGCTTCCGCAATCAAGGTCGCGGTCGTGGTGCCGTCGCCGGCCGTATCGCTGGTCTTGCTGGCCACTTCGCGCACCAGTTGCGCACCCATGTTTTCAAACGGATCACGCAATTCGATCTCTTTGGCCACCGTCACACCATCCTTGGTGATCGTCGGCGAACCGAATTTCTTGTCCAGTACAGCGTTGCGTCCGCAGGGACCCATCGTGACCTTCACGGCGCGAGTCAGTTTTTCCACACCGCGCAGCATTGCCTGTCGGGCATCACTGTCGTACTTTATTATTTTGCCTTTGTCAGCCATTGAATTAACTCCTTCTCAATTGTTTGGGTTGTACTCGATCAGCCGATGATGCCAAGAATGTCTTCTTCGCGGATGATCTGATGTTCTACGTCGTCGATCTTGATTTC
>PWZG01000367.1 GCA_003567575.1 PVC group bacterium
GCTGTTGAAGCAACATCCAGGCAAAGACAGCATCGCGATGAAGCGGCTAAAATGTGGCTGGAGCGATGATTTCCTGATCGAAACCCTAACGGGCACAAGGACTTAGTGTGCGCTGGCCCTGTGATTAGCGGAACTAATCGGGACAGATCGATACCGTCTCCAACAACGCTGGAGGAGAGACAATGGCGAAGCGCTTCCCTAAGATGTGTCTCCGACACACGAGTGTCAATTCGTTGCACACGCGCTTGCACGTCGGCTAGGCTCACAGCCAAATCGGTCAATTGTGCTTCAACGACATCAAGCTGTCGATGCACTTGTCGCACCTCCCTCAAGACCATTGCTGAGATCGCGATCGCCCCAACAGAGGCCACCAAGTTCAATCCGGCTAGACCAGCAACAGCGGCGGTGGGAGACATGAAGGCTGAAGATTGTACATCGCGAGGGGACAGATACGAAATACTTGAAGGATTGAATATTGGGCCGTCTTTCCCGATAACCTGGTACGCTAAACGCCCCACCTGCCCCGGCCCCAGTCGCTCAAACGGAACTGTCATACGATTTGGCTCCTCGCCAGCTTCATCTGATTGTTTGGGCAAATCCACTGCAGTCGGCTTGTAATCCTAGCACTGTATCAAACTGGCCGCAAGTCGATGGATGCTGCTATGGTAAACAAACCATGCCGCTCCCACGTCCCCCATCCACACTACACGGCGACGGTTTGGGGCGTAGCCAAGGAGAGATCGGCCTGTCCAATTCCCCCCTCGTTTGTCCACAAGCCACATCCCCCGAACCCGAATCCGCGTCGTCACCTCATCATAACCTACCCGATTCAAGGCTGCACCAGTCTCTTTGGCGTACACCGCACCGATAACCGCCAGCCCATTCACCGCGTTTGGGTGGTCGATTGACCTCAATTCCGACAGTTCGCGCTATGGCCAGGGCGAATGCTGCCACGGCATCGCTGCATAGCCGCTGCCCTGCCGCTGCCTGCCCCGATTTCTCCGAAACAGGAACAACAGTCAACCAATGTCGCGACGTTGAACAACTGTTTGAAATGCCATAAACTGGTTGCTTTGAGTCGTGAACCTCCATTGTTCCGACGCGTGTCTCTCAATTTCCGTCCATTTGTGGGGTTTTTGCATGTCAGGTGCATCAGCCATCGCTGGATACACCTACCAGAAGGACTATGCGGCCTTCCGCATCCTGAGTTCCGAAGCCCTGCGGTTGATCGGCGTCGATGACGGTTCTGATTACGTCGACTCGTTCACGGTTGAAGGGCCAAGTGCGGACGGTGGTTCCGCTTGGGATATCGTTTGGAACACGGCGGGGGGCGACATTCACCTGCGAGAGTGCAAAGACACCGAAATCGAGAAACGCGATCGAAAAACGTTTTATCGGCGCGTTCGAAAGGAGATTGCCCATGCGAACCATGCCAAACGCGTGACCATTGGCTGGGTCACGGATGCTTCGAAACAGGGAAAGATCCTCGACCATTTGGATGGCATGCGGGGAATTGCGCATGCCGAGTGCATGTCGCTCTCGCGGCAGCCGCCCCCTCATGTGAATTGTGCGGCGACGGCGCTCTCTGAAGCACTGTATTATCTCTGCGAGGAACCACTCGATCGGCCGGCACGCCTTTCCCGGAACCATGCCCTCTGCCTCTTGCGAGACATGAGGATCGAGACATTTCGGGCGGAACAGTTGTCACAGTCGGTTTGCGACTTGGCCGCATCCTTGTTTGATCGCGGCGCCGGCAACACCATACGCAAGTGCATTCAGGGCGGGTTCGACGCGTTGATCCAAACAAAGCGGCAGGCACGATATACCCGCGACGACTTTCTGGCGGTGCTTCGAGATGATCACCTCGTTATCGGTCTCGCCCCAACCTATCGAGATATCCTGCAATTCCACAGTGCCGCGAGCCGATCCTTCGAGGTCGCTGGAGTGAAGTGGGCGCGGTTGCCGGGGGCGCCGGAAAAGACGTGGTCTCTTTTGGAGCGTTTGCCGAGCTTTGACCCGGAGCAATCACGCGTGCTGATCGCCTCGACAGGAAATGGCAAGACAACCTCCAGCCTGCAGGCAGCGCAGCTTCAATCCTCGCGTCGGCCGCCCATGCACGTGTTGTGGTTTGACGCCGGAATGGTGTCGACTGAGACCGTGAAGTCGCTTCCCATGTTGTGCTTGCTTCTCTGTGGTGTCGCCCCTACGTGGATCGGGATCGACGGGTTGGACCAGATTCATCGCGAGACGTTTCACGTTTGGGCTGAAGCCCTGGAGCGGATGCAGACGATTCCTCAGCTAACCATGCTGATGTCCGCTAGATCGGAGGTTGTTAGCAATCACGAGTGGATGCAGAAGCTGATTACGTCACTGGGTGAAACACCCCTCGGTCCACTGACGGGACCGCAGATTGACGCTGCCTTCCGAAAAGTGCAACTACGCGAGCCGTCAAATCCGTCGCTTCGATCCTGCTTGCAAAACCCATTCTTGTTCTCTGTCTATGCTCGAACCGTGGACGCCCACCGCATGCCGCTCGAAGGAACTGAGACGATCGGGGCTTTCAATGTAATCGAAGAGTTCTGGAAACGGCGCGTTACGAGCGAGAGTTCCGGTGCGCGAGGGGCCGGTGATCCGACGTGCAGCCTCATGTCGAAGCGGGCAGCCATTCACCACCTGGCAGAACAGACTTTGTGCGGACACGAACTGTTCCCTGTCCACACAACCCAAGACGTCGCTAATGGAATCGAGATGCTCTGCAACGAAAGCGTTCTCACTCGCCACACAACCACCAATGTGAAATGGTCTCACGCCTGGTTCCGCGAGTATGCCATCGTCGACTTCTTGCTCGGCACGATCCCCTCCCCTTCTGCAACGAAACTAGGGGAGGCCGTTTGCGAGGTCTCTTGCGATCATGTTGCTCGCGATGCTGCTAATGGTGCCTGCAAATGGATTATCGCGCATTCTGAACTCGGCAGCACAGGAGGCTATTTGCAGCTTCTTTACGAGACGCGACCAGAACTAGCGAGGGAGGTAATGATCGACGTAATGGCCGGCGCGGAACGGCACTTGACGCTCGTGAGTCTCTCATCGCAACTGCTCATCGAGACGATCGAATTGGCATGTTACACACGTGCGGCGCAGTGGGTTAGACAGATCGCCGAGTTGCCCGACGATTTGTTCGCCGGCGAGCGTGGCCCAGATCTGGCTCGTGTGGTCATTGAGTACGAGACAAAGATGACGGTGATTGACCCCAATGCCATTCTCGAACGGCTCATTCGCCGAGACGGCGCGGTGCGCACCGGTGGCAACAGGCCGGCTCCGAGGGCGGAAGCTGCGATCATAGAATACATCGGTCAGCGTGAACTCTACGCAAACGCGACGGCGCGCAATTGGCTTGTTGACAGAGCGGGTACAGAGAGGTACTGGGTTGCTCGCCGCCTGTTCGAGACGCTGGCACCTCTGATTCAGAACGGATACCATGCCGATGCCCTGTCGATTTTCCAGCGTCTCCTTGCACGCGATGACGCGGAAAAAGGGAGGGAACGCCAAGAGATACTGTTGGGCAAGCATTCGATGCTTCAGCCAGAGATCAAGGAAGTAATCGCAACCGAGGGGCTGGTGAGCACATATCCGCAGACATGGGGAGCGGCACTTGTCGAATTACAGGCCGATCTGCTGAAAGGTCGACAAGCCCGACAGAATTGCGACGATGAGGTGGACTACGAAGACTATTTTCAGCAGGCATATTTTTTGCGGACGAGAAAACATGATCCGATCTACATGGTCGCTGAGGCCATCAGGACCGGACTGGCAGAAAGCGTTCGCCTTCCGACCGCGGAGGGATTTCAAATCTTGACTGACGCGCTCGTTCAAACCAAGTGGGGCCTTGCAAGAAGCCAACCGCTGGTCACACTCCTTGATTTGGCCAAGCAAAGTCAGCTAGGAGAGTGGCAATGTCAAGAAGCGATCCGACTTCTCACGCTCAATGCGATTGTCGAGTCGAGCGCCGCGTGCCCTTGGCGTCGATTATTGCGGTCCTATCTGCTACCAAGACTTCGTCGCCGGCAGATCATACACCTTGTACAAGCTGTTCGACAAAACGCGAGAAGCACACGTGTTAAGGAATTGTCTGACTTTCGGAACACGGATGTGCTAGAAGTAGACGAAATTGCGGAAGTCGCCAAAGCCCAAGAAGAAAATCGCGTTTCCGAACCGTACGATCCACGCGAATTGCGCCGATCGGGAGAGGGGGCTCAAAGGCTTGGTGGATCATCGATCGACTGGGTCGTGAAGCGATGGCCGTTTGTAGACGAGCACTCAGCGATCATGTTGCTAGTCAATCGAAAGCAGCCCACGAAAGACGTTGACGCGGCGGCGCTCAAACACCAGTTGTTTTGCCGCCTGGACGCGCTTCGTCGCATCACACAACGAGATGCCATCGACGAGGGTGAATGGTTTGGACAGGTGCTGCAATGGTGTGCCGAGGCCATTTCCGATCTCAGGCGGTACCTCGCCTTAACCGTTGGAGTCTCCGCAGGCGGTCTTGTACCGATCGAGTCCTACCTGGATGCGCTGCACGAGCATTGTCCATGGTGGAGAGCACGCGCTGATGCCGGCATCAGCCGGCTTGAAGACGCCCCACCACGATCGCACTTTGAGGAGGAGAACAATGAGTTCGGATACATCGGTGGCGATCCCATCGCCGGTTCGCTCAGGTTGTTTGACGAGTTGTTAACCGTTGCGAACGGTTCAGGGCTTGATCGATACAGGGAAGCGCTTAGCACAACTATTTGCGACGCCTGGGACCGATGGCCCGTTTACACAAGGGGAGTTGCCATTGAGTTGCTCGAGTCATATCATTGGGCGGCATCGGCTCCCATGAGGGAGCTACTGGTTCGTTCGGTTCGCAACGAGGTCAACTCGAAGTTGCTCCGATCCTGTCTGACGCACCTGCTCCAACTTCGAGACTCTCGGCTGACGAGCTTGATGCAACACCTATTGGGACGGATTAGCGGAGTCACCGATCCGGTTGATACCGCGCACCTGCTCGGCGAGGTGATTGGAAACGCTGTGATGCGATATCGTGCTGGCTGCGAGGAGCTGGACGAACTCGAAACGATTTCTCGATGGTTCGACGAGATACGCGATCATCGCGCTCACAGCTCTGAAGTGCGCCAGGCACTCATCACGTCGATTCTCGCCGCCGCAGAGCTCGAGGTGGCATTGAGCGAGCATCGCAAAGAGCATTACCTGACGGAGTGGCTTTCTCTGACGCGCTGGGGAATCGGCGAGTGGCTGGATGACGTTGGCGATGCGGAGGACACGCGCCATCTGCCTAGTACTCCCATCCGATTCGCTCGACAGTCTGTTTGGTCTTCCGACCTGTTGGTGTACGTGCTCAGCGAACTGAAGGATCTATTGATTCGCGTTTTTCAGGAGGGAAGTCTGGGGGAAATCTACTCTGTGCATTTCGAGCTGAGTGAGCGCGTTGAGGGCAAGCATGTGATCGCAGGGGCTCGCAGCAGCGGTTCAGGGGCTTCTTCGGTTATGGCGTTTCTGTCAGACGCGGAGTGCCTTGAGATTTGCCGCGCTTCGGCCGAGCGAGTTGCGGGCTGGCGGCGTGAAGGCAAGGTAACAAATGACTTGGCATACGGCTCGAGCCTGAGCGGGCAGGATTCGAAGAGGCTGATTGAGCAGTGTTTCGAGACGGCGAGGGATCGCAATCATGTGCGGCGCGAATTGGCGCCGATCGTGGATGTCCTTGCAGAGGCAGGGTTGCGAGACATTGCCAACGAGCTACGCATCAAGCTGCGCCGAGGATGACTGCGTCGCTGGTGCAACCGCGTGCGTTGTTCGTCCGAGAGTCTGAATTGGCGAGCCGCGGCCCGCCTGCGGCGGACTACGGGGAGCGGGATGTTCACCACAACACCGCGATTCGATCGAAATGAATCCTGACGACATAAGCCTGCACATGACTGCTTGTGCGCTGATGGGACGCCTGAGACCCCCTTTTTTTGCGGAGGCATGGGCCACCAAGGCAGATTCCCCGCCAGACCACAGCCCCGTCCACCGCCCCGCACAACCCCGTACGTCCGCGGTACTGCACCGAGCGACCGCGAAGACCACCCCGTCTCGCCGCCGCCCTCCAAGGAAGCGAAACGGTCGATCGTGATCCGCAGGAGGCGGTGGCGAGGGCGAC
>PWZG01000516.1 GCA_003567575.1 PVC group bacterium
CATGACCAGGTAACACACGCCATCGATATTGCCGGCGTCCTGGCAATGGACGATGTTCTCGTGGCGCAACCGGTACATCAACTTGGCTTCCTGCTCGAACCGCTCACGGAAGCCGGGGGATCGCGAGAATGCAGGCAGAATAGTCTTCAGCGCCAGGTGAGAACCGAAGACAGTATGCTCCGCCTCATACACCTCGCCCATACCGCCACGCCCCAATGCCCGAATGATCTTGTATTGGCCGAGGGTCTGGCCGGCGGCAAGCGTGTAGCCGGGCTCGCCCTGCGTAGCGTCTGCGCGAAGCAGGGTTTTATCGTCGCCGATGGATTTGTCGA
Source organism: PVC group bacterium (assembly GCA_003567575.1). Lineage (GTDB taxonomy): Bacteria > Verrucomicrobiota > Kiritimatiellia > CAIKKV01 > PXCX01 > PXCX01. Next base: position 333 of record PWZG01000516.1, read on the forward strand.
TATCAGGGGGCATGATGCCAGGAATGCCTGTTATGCATGAATCATGTTTTTCGCGTCGTTTCGCGTGCCCGCCGTAGCTGCCTTGGCGAAGGCGGGCGTGTTTCGTAGTTCCTCCGAATCTTTAACCGTTGAACCGTGTGCGCCACGGGCACATCAGCCTGCGGCTGAAACCTCTCCAACCATTCAACCTTCCCTTACCGCACTCTTGTCATGGCACGTTTGAGGGACCCAAGAATAAGCAGAACCACGATGACCCCTGCAATGATCAGCAGCACATTGCGGTATTCCTGCATGACTTCCCAGGCGGTTTTGGATACGGTTTCGCTGCCGGTAGCGGCCAGGGTATCGCTCCAGAGCACTTCACCCGTGTCGGCGGTCAGAATCCGCAGTTGCATTTCACCATTGAGTTCATATTCGTTTTTCCACGGCCAGGTCCCGCGCAATCTGCGCGAGAGATCACGCACCGCGCCAACCAGGACGGCATCCGCCCGTTGCGGTTGATCGCGCAACAGGTAGAGCGCCTCGGCATGACTGCGCGCGCCGATATCCACCGGGTTCAAGTGCGTCTGGGTCACCATCGATTCGACCAGCGATGTCACGTAGCTGTCGATATCGCCGGCGAGCGGGACCATGGCCACGGTGGCGATGCCGCTGATTTTCTCCGATGCTCCCAGACGGGCAACCCCCTGGTCCATGGCATCACGTAACAGGGCGCGTACCGCCGGATTGATATCAACAATCCCCTGGACCGGAACCGCGCCGGGCAGATAATCGCGATGCGCAAAGGTGCCGCCCCACAGATAACGCGCGGTTTCGATCTCCGAGAGGTGCAGATCGATTTCGACATACACGCGGTCGCCGCTCACATCCGCCTGGCGTACGCTTCCGTAGAGCAGAAGCTGGGTTCCCTGCAAACGACCGAACTGTGATAGCGTCGCCGGATCGAGGATATCGTCGCGGCGGACCGAATGCTCGATTTCCTGCCAGATACGGTCCCATAACGGGTCTTCCCGGATCGCGACAACATTCATCCCGGCGGCGCTTAACGCGGTACGCAACCGGCTCTCGATAAGCTGCCCACGATCCCCGGTCACGGGCAATACACCGACCGCCAAACCGTCAGGCAAACCGGCATCACCCAGGGATTGACCGGCCTCCTCGATCACCGATTGAAGCGCCAGCCTGATTTCCTCATCGAATGAGGCGCTGACTCGTAATGGAATCGATACCGCAAGAATAAGCAAACCGACAATGAACTGACTTTTTTTCATGGCAGAGTTCTCCTTGATGTTTTAGCGGGTTTTAATATCCAGTTCCTGCATATTCACAATACGGGTCAGCAGACCGTCATCAAACTGGTCGGGGAAGTATACAATCCGGAAAACCAGTTCGCGTTGACGGTCGTCCTGATCGATTAACCGGCACGATACCACACCCGGCTCGACCTTGACACGCTCAACAAAATACTCAATGAATTCGTTTCTCCTGCGCCGGGATGAAAACCGTCTGTTGACCACGGTAATGTCTTCGGCGGCTAATCCACTGCGGGCAGGGGCCGCGACATTGACGAGCCAGTCGGCGGTCTGTCGCGCCAGCGGGGTGCTGACGGCCCGAATCGCAGCCGCCTGGCCCAGCGTACGATCGCCACGCTTTTCGAAAGTGTTCTCGCCAAGCAGACGTTTATCCGCCACACGCTCAACAGCGGCACGGATCCGTCCATCAAACCGGTAGAAGTTACCGCTGGCATCGAACGATTCGATTTCCGTCACCAACGATACCCGCACATCCGGGTGCGAAGGATCGATACGGTAACCGCCCTCGGTCAAGGCGCTCTGCACCGCGCTTTGGACCTCGATGGCGGCGTTTCGCGCGTCGTTTCCGGCGGATTGACTGTTGATATGCATGTTCAAGCGCTGCGCCTTGGATTCGGCGGTGATATCGTCCACGGGTTGCGGTTTACGTCCATCGTCCCTCCGGTCCGCCACCGTGCGGCAGCCGCCTGCGAACATTCCGACGCATAGCAGCCCAAATATTACTCTCGCCGTTACCGCGCCCCGATTTCGTCCTTCCGTTGTCTGCATGGTCTCTTCCCTCCGTTTCCATCGACTGGTGTACTGCAATCCCTCTGTCCGCTCAATTATTCCGCCTCTCATGGGTTCCATCTCGATGCCTTTCATAAGCCATATTGCTGCCATTCGGTTACCCGCAGGGTTTCATCGCCGGCTGGGATCGTATCGCCGGGCTGGATCCAGCCGTTGCGATCGCCATTGCCCCAGGCAAAGGCTTCCTGCCGCCGCCAAAACGTCAGTTCACCCGCTCCCGGCAGGATCAGTTTCATCGGGCAACAAGCCCAGATTGCCAGGTAACATTCCTTGACTGCATCCCGCCGCCGCATGATCAACGCGGCGATCCGGCGATCGCCCTGACATTGCATTTCGCGGCAGGCTTGACGCCGGTGCTTCTCGCAGGTCCACGGCGTCAGATGCAAGGCAAACACACCCTCCTGCTCCTCCCCGGCGCCGGCAAGCGAGAGCAACGCCGAGGTCGCATTGGCCGCAAGCGGTATGCCCGTGCCGGACTCCACCGGTTTGCCGTCCAGAAAAGTGCCCCACATTGAACCATTTCCTTCTGAGACACCGTCCCGGACAAAAAGTTCCCCGTTCCGGCGACACAGATGCGCGTGCCGGCGACTGATCCGCTGATTCCCTTCCGAGCGGGCGATGCCATCATCGTCAAAGAGGCGCGTCACCAGATGGTTCTCCCGATTTTTCCCCATCGTGATCTGGTCAAGTCCCAGCAGATGAATCCGCTGGTCAGCGCAATGCAGGGTCAGCCGGGCGGCAATCGCTTCGCTTGACGGTGTACCGGCGGGCGGAAACGGTAAAAGCGGCTGCAAACCACCGCTCAATTGGGGCGGGGTCCAGGTCGAGGGATAGACTTCGAGGGTACAAAACGCGGGCGTTCCCCCGCGAAGACCATCCAACACCTCGACAATCGGCGACTCGGGACGGAGTTTACCCATCAAGCCTTCAATTTCACCCAATGACTGCCGGATATCGACATCCGCCGCATGCCCGGTTTTCACGTCGTTATGGATATTCAGGGTCAACTCGTTCAACACCTGGCCGGCATTGCGTTCACCCGGATAAACATGAAACTCCTCATCTGCCTCGAAGATGTAATCGTCACCGTCATGACGGAACCCAAAGTAAAGCATTCCGCACAGCGCTCCATGCTGGGGTGGCTTGAACCGATGGTTGATCGTCCGGGTCCGCCCCACCGTCGGATTTTTCCAGTTGATCCGGCGAGGCTCGATGGTGGGGGTGCCATGGATGTTTTCGTACTCGAACCAAATCGACATATTCTCCAGCCCCGCTTTGAGCGGTGTGATCCGAAAGCGCAGAACCGCCGGACAATCAGCCACGAAGATCTGGCGGCGATCATACTCGATGTTGAGGTGCGAACACGAATATTTCCGGGTCTGTTCACGTCCGCCGACACCCATCATCGAATCCGCGCCGCGCGGAGAGGATGCCGCTTCACGAGGCTCTGGCGGAACCGGGATAACCCTGGCGGGCGGTGTTTCATCAGGTTCGTGAGACCGGTAAACTTCACGCGGTTCATCCGGCTCGACAGACGAAGGCACGCCGGAAGGATCGGCAACCCGTTCGGTCGTCTTCTCACGGTCCACCGATAATGGCGGAACCGATACAACAGGGCGGTGCCCGGGGGATCCATCGCCGGATTCCGTCTCCCGTGATGCAGACTGGGCGGAAGATTGATCCGCCGCCGTCTGCTTCTCTTTGCCACAACGGTCGCAGAAGGGACCGGGTGTTGTTTTTCGACCGCAGTGCGGGCATTTTATCCGTTTGTTTTCGCCGGAAAGGTTTACTGCCTGATCAGCCATTATTCATTCTCCATCCAAAGCAACGATCCGAAGATTTAACTACGAAAAACGCGAAATTACGCGAAAGAATCCCGCCGCGAAACGCGGCAGGATTTGTTTTGACACTGTGGGTTCATAAACAGTCATTCCTTTTTCGCGTCCTTTGGCGTGTTTCGTAGTTTCAATTCTTTTACTTCACAATCGTCTGGCTGCTATCCTTGCGCTGGGCAGCCTGTTTGGCCGGCTCCAGCATGGTTCCCAGATTGCGGTCCTGACGATCGGCGGTGTCGCGGTACAAACTCTTCATTTCTTCCAAAAGCTGCTGATAATGCTCTGCCGACCCCGCCTTCATCCGTTCCAGCGCCGCAGCGGCGGCGGGCGATTGCGCGGCGGCCTGAGCCAGTACCTGTTCGGGCGTCTGCCCCGCCTGTATCTTCAGACGGAACATTTCCAGCAAATCGCGGCGCTGATCGGGGTCATCCACATCGGTCATCAACTGCTCCAGGGACATATCGGCGCGCCGTTTGGCATCCCGCTCCTTGAATTCGGCTTTCATCGCATCTTTTTGACGCCGCAAATCCATTGCCCATTCGGTTTCACTCTTTTCCTGCTCAAAAGCGATGGCACGAACCTGGGAGACGGTCTCGGCTTCCTTAACCTGTTTGTCCCGCCCGTATTCATCCCACTGGACACGTACCCCGATCTCAGCACCGGTTTTTTCGGACTGCGCCTGGATGGCGTGGCGTATATCCTCCAACTCATCCCGTTTCGCCCAGCCGCGATGCAACTGTTCCCGTTCACGCTCGCGCTGATCATGCGCGATCCCGTGTTCATGTGCCAGGGTCTCCTGATAATCAAGCATCTCCTGTTCGCTTTTGAACGTGGACATGCGGTCTTTATCCAGCATTTCCGACATCCGCCGGTCATATTCCAGTTGACGGCGTTTGATCTCAACCTCACCCTGCTTCTCGGCCAGTTCCTCGTAGGCTTCCCCCGTGAATTCCGCAGTCGAGACATGAATCAACTCGATTCCTGATCGCTGCAGGATGATTGACAAGGTATTCGTCATCTCGTCCTGCAGACGCAAACGCCGTTCCGGATCGCGCACCAGATCCTCAACCGTGGCGCGGGTACACATGCTGTCCAGGGCATGCCGCAGTTCGCCCGCCAACGGTTCCGCCAAATCCGCGAAACTCAGGTGCCGCGCGTCTTTGACCCGGTTTTCGATGAATGCCAGCGCCGACTTGTTGTCGCGTTTGAAGCGTAAAATGATTTCGCCGTAAAATTCCAGCGGCAACCCCTCGGAAGTCCGCAGGTTATCCACGTGAACCGGCAACGCCACATCGCCGGCATCCACCAGCAACACACTGCGCGGCGGCGGACCACCAAAATGGTTGATCTTACGAGCCAATGAATCGGGATCGTAACGACCGGACTCGATCATGCCCTTGTATTCGCCGCCGTCCATCAGTAACGCTACCGTACCGGCTTGAATCTGCAAGTCATTCTTCAAAAGACGGGATACATCCCCGATCTCGAAGCGTTGCGCGAACATTCCCGGCGCCTTACTCCATACGCCGCCGGACATATCCGCCCGAGCCTCGGGATACAACGGTGAATTGCAGTGCGGACAGAACTTCGAATCGTTGCCGATCCATTTGCGGCACTGCGGACACCGCCACCAGCCGCCCGGCGCGGGCGACCCGCAGGTATTGCAAAACCGGGCTGCTTTGCGGACATGGTTGCCGCAGTATGGCGCACCACGTTCCCCGCGCGCCGCTTCCAGCCGTTCCCCACTCAAGGCCCGCCCGGTGGACGGATCGATCAGTGCCTGACATTTATCCGAAAAGATGCCCATGATGTTTTCTCCCGTATTCGGAGGTTAACTACGAAATTCGGCCATTTCTCCTTTGCGTGTCCTTCGCAATTTCCTTTTTTCGGAGTGGAACTA
>PWZG01000460.1 GCA_003567575.1 PVC group bacterium
GATCGTTTCAGAAAACTGACCTCCGACCTCTGACCTCTTGCCCGACACCATCCATGGCTCCGCGTCATTTTCTTGTTTTTTTACGCAACCATGCTTGAATAAGGCACTAAAACGAAGTCCATATTATTATGGGAACCTTAGTAAGGCCATGTTCGGACAGCGTCGAGTGGAGCCGGCGGTCCCCCGCCGGAAGAAAAACGGCCGAGGACCTGCCTGCCGCGCGTCGCTTGGCGCAGGCAGGCGGCCGTCTCCAGGCGTACAACGTATTGAGGGGCCAGCTTAAGTAAGTGCCATTCCGAGTAAAGAGTAATGAATTAGAGGAAGTGCAGTCATTCACGCTTACTCCAACACTCTTAGTCTCCGCACACTCTTCAGTCTTCGGTCTATGGTCTTCATCCCGATCTTCTTGCTTTCTTCTCCCTCGACAAAGCTTGCGACAAAGAGCGGATCGTTTCAGCGGTTCGTTTTCCTCATCGAATCATGAGGATGGTTCCGCTGAGCGGCCGGATATATTCGTAGGCGCCCATGTCGACGCGTTCGGAATGTTCGCCCCTGGAAATCCGCGGATTGCCGGCCAGATCGATCGCGTCAATCATCCAGGCCTGATTATGGCCGGCGTCAATGCCAGGCGAGTTGTGATCCAACTCGAAGTTCAGCATTTCCGCATCCACGAAGATCGGCGTATCGCTGAGATTGCCGGTTCCCTGAGGGTCGTGCGCCAGATCCGGCGACATGCTATAGGTCGCCGTCGGATTGTGCCAGTCGGAAGCGCCGGATAGCGTTACGTAATTGTCGACCACAATCACGTTGCGCACGGTGCCGCCGGTCTGGTAAATGCCGCCACCGTCGACAATCGACCAGTTGGTGACCACGGTGCTGCTTTCGAAAATACCGCTGACCACGACTACACCTCCACCGGGACTCTCGTTGCCGCCCGTCGTTCGGGTTGCGGTGTTGTGCATCACCAAGGCGTTGCGGACGGTTCCACCCGCTACATAAAGGCCTCCGCCGCCCTGTCGGCTGCCGGTTGTATTCGCATCAAAGACGCAGTTCTCTGCCAGACCGCTGCCAGAAATACGCAAACCGCCGCCCTGACCGTAGTTCCACTCGGACGCATTGTTTTCAAAGAAAAGGCAGTCCGTCACCAGTCCGCCACTCTGATAAATCCCGCCGCCGTGTCCGCCGGCGCGGTTGTCCCGGATAATACAATTGGTGACGACCCCGTCGGTCATATAAATTCCGCCGCCGTGATAGGTGTGGGTGGTATTATCCCCACCGGCGATGGTCAGTCCCGACAGGGTAACCCCGGGATGGCTGATATTGAAAAGGCGAGACTGCGTGCCTTGCAGGATCACGTCCTCCACGTTGGAGGACAGCCCCATGATGGTGTAATTCGTTGACAGAATAATCTGGCCGCCGACGTAGTAGGTTCCATTGGTTACCGCAACGACGGTATGAGCGCCCGTTTCATCCCAATTAACGACGGCCAGGGCATCCTGAACGCTCGCGGCAGCGGTTTCCAGGCTGAGATAGGGCGGCACCGCCGTCCCGTTGGTCGCGACATAAGCGAACGCCGGTGCGACTTTGATATAATCGTCCCGAGTCACCGATGCGGTTTCGTCGATCTCGTTTTTCATCGTGATCGAGATATCGTAATATCCCGCGCTATAGGAATTGGTCACCACCGCCTTGTCGGGACCGGAGATGATGGTTCCGTCACCGAGATCCCAAGCGTAATGAACGATTTCGGTGTTTAAACCGACCGGTTCCGCCGTAAATACGGCCTCGATTTCCATAAGTCCCGCTGATGGCGAAGCCGAAAAACCGGCTATCAGGGGACCTGACCAAGGATCCGGCGCTTCGTAGCAACCCATGTCGACAATCTCGTTTTCGATGCGCGGATTTCCGTCCAGATCGACCGCGCCATCCATCCATGGCAGGTTCAGGCCCTTATCCACGGCAGGAGAGGCGGGATCAAGACGGAAATTCAGCGCGTCCGGATCGACGAACATCGGATCCAAACCGATATTACCGGTACCGCTTGGTGCGGGGGCGACGCAGGAATAGGTGACCGTCCCACCGGCGTTGAACAGATTCCGTTCGCCATCGGGCGCCACGTCGACCGTATTATCGTAAATAATCGAGTTGATGATTGTTGCCGCGCCGTCAATATAAACGCCGCCGCCGGAATCTATCGAAAAGTTGCGGGTTACGGTACAGTTTTCCAGAGTGCCTCCCAGCATTTTGACGCCGCCGCCGGTGCCGTCCTCGTTTGTCGCATGAACATAAGTGGCCGTGTTTGAAACAATCAGGCTGTTGCGGATGATGCCGGCCTGCATGTAAATACCGCCGCCGCCCCGTCGGCTCCAGCACTCGTTGTTGATAATGTGGCAGTTATCGACCAGCGGCACGCCGAAATGCGGGTAGTTCTCGATATAAATCCCTCCACCATAGGCATTCTGCCATTCCTTGGCCGAGTTGTCGCGGATGATGGAATCCGCCACCCGGCCGCCGGCCATCCAGATTGCCGCGCCTCGACCGCCCACGTGGATCCCCTCGAATACGCAATTGGTTACCGTACCTTGAAGCATGTAAACACCGGCGCCACTCATATGAGCACTTCCCGCGCTGCTGGTTGTTATCTTAAACCCATCGACCATTACGTCGGGATGATGCAGATAGAACGAGCGGTGATTGCCCGGAACAATGGTTGTGGTATTCGTCGGACCGTTCACACTGCGTACCTGGAGGGCTTTTTCAATCCTGACCTGTTCCGCCATCTCCCAGGTTCCGTCGTCCACCCAGACCACGGCGTTGGACGCATTCGGCGCCGCCGCGACGGCGGAGGCGATATCATTCGCGGCCTTGGCCGGTGTGTCAAAGGGGAACGTATGGGCTCCGTTGGTGCTGACATACAATTCCATCGGATAGATTTTAATGTAGGCCGACTTGGTTTCACTGGTGCTTTCATCCACGGCATTGCTGACGGTCAGGGTTACATCGTAGAATCCCGGCGCATAGGTGTGCGAAATCGTGTCCAGATCCGTGCCGGAGGTTTCCGTGCCGTCGCCGAGCTGCCAGCGGTACCAGGTGATATTCGTGTTGGCGCCCGCAAAATACGAGTTGAAATTCACATTGGCCGAATTTAACCCTGTGCGGGGTGTGGCGATAAAATTCGCGGTGAACGGTTGATCTCCGGGTAAGGGCGTTTCGTAGACGCCGATATCCCAGGCAGCGTCGATCGGGCGAGCCGTGCCGTCGAAATCTTCGGCAAAGTCTCCGCGGGTTGTTCCTGCGTTGATGCAGGCCGATCCCGGCAGCAGCCGGTAATCGCCTCCGGTGGGATCGCGGAATTCCGGCGGATCGGCCGTGTTGCCGGTTCCCGAAACATACGGTGTGCAACTGTAGGTCAACGTGGCCGCACCGCTGAGCCGGACGTCCCATTCCTCGACCGGCACCCGGTCGGTGGTTGTATTATCGTAGACGATTGTATTCACAATCGTGCCGCCGTCCGCCCGTAGACCGCTGCCGCTGCCCATGCCGTTGTTGCCGGTAATCGTGCAGTTTTCCACCGTTCCATTGTTCATCCACACACCGGCGCCGGCACCGTGATAAACCAACGGATCGCGTACTGTGCGGAAAAACGTTGCCTGGTTGTTGACGATCACATTGTTGCGCAGCGTTCCGCCGGTCATGTACACCCCGGCGCCGCCGCGCCAGCAGCTTGTCTGGTTGTCGACGATCAAACAGCGTTCGACCAGGCCGCCGGTCAGATGGATTCCACCGCCGCGGCCGTTCTGCCATTCGGTGGATTCGTTCTCCCGGACTTCGGAATCGACCAGCCGGCCGCCACTGATATAGACGCCGCCCACGCCGCCAATCGTCCAGTTGGCGCGAATCACGCAGTTGGAGACCGTCCCCGCCAGAATTCGTACCGCGCTGTTGCCGGTTGAGGTGTTCCGGAAATAGGTTCCCTGCATCGTAAACCCGCTGACCAGCGCATTCTCGGCATTCAAGTATAGACTGTGCCGTTGCGTACTGGTCGTCCCGGCCAGGGCATCGATAATGGTTACATCCGGACCGTTCACGCTTTGCAGCGTGATTGCCTTGTCGATGGTGACGATAAAACCGGTCGTGTCAATGGTATACACTCCGTTGGTGACCAGGATCAGGTCGCCTGGATCGGCGTAATCCACCGCCGTCTGGATATTGCTGGCGGCGTTGGCCCACGAATCGTAGGGCGCGGTGTCGCTGCCGCCCGGCCCGACATACCGCGTGGCAGCGATAGCGTTGGCCGCCGATATGCCAAGGATGAAAACGATACAACCAATGCGGAATAAACGCGACCCGGTGAAGCGTGACATTTCTGACTCCTTTCCTTTGCGATGCTTGGTTTGGACACATAGTAGCAGCCTCAATGCAATCATACAATGTTTTTTTGTAACAGTTCAGGTAGCTGCCTGCGTTTTCGATCCATTATGCGGGGATTGGCGCCGCGTTCTGAAGTGGTTTCCGTTCTGGGTCTTCCGCGGAATCTGTGGGTAGACGTGATCTCTTGTGGATGCCTGAAGCGACAATCTCCGCATCGGTGGAAGCAGGTCGCTTAACCGTTCTCTCACATCTCGAAACCCTATGCCACACTGAAATCTGAATACCTTATGGCAGAACTGCTACTGGGTCGCCGGACTTGACATTCCCGTTTGGTTCTTGCATGCTGTCGGCTTCATGCAGCGTGTATGCCGCGGCCGTCCGGACCTCGACGCCTTTGGTCTTCGGATCCCCGTACAGGCTGTTTTGGATGATGACTTTCTAGCGATGCGTGGGGTTGCATGGTTTCTCTTATTTCATTGTTGGGCGTATTTGTTCTTGTGCTGTTGCTTTCCAAGCGGTGGAACCTCGGTTATGCCTTGTTCGCGGGATCAGTGGTTCTGGCAGTTTTTACCCGCACGGGAGGATATGAGTTCCTGCGCAGTCTGTACCGGGTATTCGTCGAACGGGATTCGCTGGGGCTGATCGCTAATATCATGCTGATCCTTGTATTAAGCGAGGCGTTAAAGGCCGGTGGCCAGCTTGACCGACTCGTTTCCGAGTCGAAAAAAATATTCCATGATCTCAGGCTTACCGTTTTCGTTCTCCCCGCCCTGGTCGGGTTTCTGCCTATGCCAGGCGGCGCACATTTTTCCGCTCCTATGGTCGATTCGGTTTTCAAGGATATTCCAATAAGCCGCGAGCGTAAATCGTTTGCCAACTACTGGTTTCGCCATGTATGGGAGTATGTCATGCCGATCTATCCCGGCATCGTTGCCACGGCGGCCCTTACCGGCATCGAGTTGTCACATTTGATCAGGGTGAATGTGTTTTTATCGTTTGCGGCGATCAGCGTTGGACTCGTGATGACGTTTGGCCGCGGGGCCGGGGCCCGTAGCGGTGAAAAACAACCCTATGGCGGCAGCGTGAAATCCGTGTTGGTGTTTATCCGTGAACTTTCGCCCGTTCTTGGCGTGGTGGCAATGGCAGGCATATTCGGAGTTGATCTGAATCTGGCGCTTTTGGTAGGAATCGCAGCGGCGTTGCTGCTGGCCGGGAAGGGATTCGCTTCCGGCGTAAAATCGTTCAAAGCCGGATTGAAGATCGATGTCCTCATCATGTTGCTGGGAATCCTTTTTTTCAGAAATATAATATCGGTTTCCGGTGTTGTGGATGATATCGCCCTTTTCATGCATGAACATGATATCGGCGTGATCCCCGTGGTTTTCGGTCTGTCGATTCTCAGCGGTTTCGTGACCGGTATTACCATCGCGTTTGTCGGTATCACCCTGCCCATCGTCCTTAGCATGATTGACGCCACGCCGGCGAGCATGATGTTTATCTTCGCAAGCGGTTTCGCGGGGGTCTTGCTGTCGCCCGTGCATTTATGCCTGGTTCTTTCCAACCGGTACTTCGGGGCAGGACTCTTGCGAATGTACCTGTACCTGATACCGTCCGTGATTATCGTAATTCTCACGGGGGCGGCGGGTTACTTCTTTTTCGGATAAAACGCGATGAAACGTAACTGTTCAGGTAGCCCGGCGATTGGCCTGTTTTGGGCGAAGTAAGTCGGGCATTCCTGCCTGACACGACAACCAGTTCAGGAAAGTCAGCCAGGAATGACTGACTTACCAGGGCTAC
>PWZG01000216.1 GCA_003567575.1 PVC group bacterium
CCGGCGGTCGTGGACTGGTTGGCCACGGCGGTCACGTTCGAAATGACGACGTGGGCGTCAAGGGTGGCGATGGCGCCGCCGATGACGCTTGATGTATTCTCGCGAAACACGGCGTTGACAACGCGTCCCGGTTCGCCGGATAAATTCTGGAAGCACAGGCCGCCGCCACGTCCCCCAGTTCCGGTCGTCCGATTGGCGATGAACACGCTGCGCCGGACGTGAATCGGGCTTAGGCTCCACCAGGCGCCGCCGTGGGCGCCGCCGTTGCCGGTGGTCTGATTGCCCTCGAAGACGCAATCGGTCGCCTCGGCCGTCAAACCGGCTGCGGTATAAATCGCGCCGCCGCCGCGACCGAAACCGGAGACGCTGTTGCTGATAAAGGTACTGCCCCTGAGATCAAGATGACCGGAGACTTGCCAGATCGCGCCGCCATATCCTTGAGCGCTATTCCCAATGAACGTGCAATTTTCGATCAAACCGGTCGACGTTCCCGTACGCCAGTCGAACGCGCCTCCGCCGCGCGCTGAGTTCAACGAGACATTATCCTCGAACAGGCAATCGACGAAGGTTGCCGGCGTGGTCAGATAGACCGCACCGCCATATCCCGACGAGGTCATGAAATTGGCCCTGAAGGTACAGTTTGTAAAGACCGAGTTGCCGGGACTGATGGCGCCTCCCCCCCCGTTGAGAATTTCGTTGGACTCGAAGACGCAACCATCGTATAGAACCTGGTCCCCGCCGCGTAAAGCGCCCGCGCCGTGCGGCGAGCGGTTGTAACGGAATTCGCAATCGCGCCAGACCGAGTTGGTGCCGGCATTCGTTCGGTAGACGACGGCGCCGGCTCCGTTGGCCGCGAAGTTTTGTTCGAAGACGCAGCGCGTCATCCGAAGTCCCTCCCCGTTGGCATGCACGTTGATTTGCAGGGCGCCGCTGCCCCGTGCGGCGACACTGTACTGGTTGGTGTTGCCGATAAAACGGCAGTCCCGGAATTCGACCGGCGCCACGAACCGTTCTACGAAGACGGCGTTCGCGTCGTTGTTAAAGTTGTTGCCCAGCATCATATTGTTCGAGAACTCGGTATCCACGATTTGAAACGCATTGTCCGCTTCCCAAACCTTTTGTCCGAAATCATAAAGATAAAGACCGCTGACGCTGGAACTCCGTCCCGTCACCGTATTGGCATGAAAAACGCAGTTGGAAATCATGCCGACGGTATTGGTCCAGAAACGCAGGTACATGCCGCCGCCATAAGCGTTGGCGCCGGCACCATCCGCGTAACCGTGACGGATCGTGAAGCCATCAATGCGCGCATTGGCTCCGACAACCAGTTCAGGAAAGTCAGCCAGGAATGACTGACTTACCAGGGCTACCTGAACAGTTACGAAAAAAACTATTCAGAAGCTTGCAAAACATGCGTTTCATAACGGCGGAATCCTCCGCAACCGATTAGTTTTGCAAAAGCCTCGCTGTGCTTCCATACGAACCTCCTTTTGAGTCGTTCCGTGGTATAGCATCGACAAGGTCGGGACAAGGTTTACGGATACAAGTCGCCGTCAATTCAATATCTTCGTCCCGATCGTACTCCCGATCTTCGTCATTTCGCATCCTGTCTTGCGACCCTCGAACCCCCACTGCCCTTAGTCTCCCAACACCCTTGATCTCAGTCTCCAGTCTCCAATCTCCAATTGACATGCGCAAGCCTAACAAACGCGCCATGAAATGTCAACACCTATCGTCTTGTATAAATCGTATGGTATACGAGACGCTTACAACAATAGTTAGGCACTACGCTGCCCCGATGGGGGCGGGAATGGGGCAGAAAAATGATTGCATTTTCCTCAAAGGCAGGATATCGTGCATTTGGGTGGCTCAATTATCAATGCGTGCGCGCGCCGGCAGCAGCTTCAGAAAATCAGCAGTATGCCGGCAGTTCCGAGCGGTAGCGACCGCTTTTCTCGACTCAATCTTTCGCAAAAGTGACTATGTCGGACAGATAATCTAATTTGAATGAATTGCAGAATGAAGAAAATTCAACCAGCAGACAGGCTGGTACTGCGCAATCTGGCGCTTAACGTTGCGGAGGCCGCGGATCGTCCGGTAATGACGGCGCGGCGGGAACTGTGGCGGCGGCACAACCGCATGGAGCCCGTGCGCCCGGTGGTTTTCGTTGCGCCCCAGGGAGCCTGGAAAGAGCTGGTGCCGGATGCGGCACTGCGCTGTCAGCAGGAGGATGCCAGATATATTGAACGCGGACTGCGGCAGCGGCTGTATGTCGCGGATAATTTTCTCAGTGATAATGTGATCGAGAAGGAATGGCTTGTCAGCAAAGTCATCCACAACAGCGGCTGGGGCTTGGAGCCGCAGCGTCATCATAGCGATGAAGACCGCGGTGCCTACGGCTTTGTCCAGGTTCTTGAAGCCGCGGCGGATCTGAAAAAACTGCGCGTGCCGGAAATCAGCTATGACGAAACCGCAACCATTGCCAGCCTCGAGTTTTTCCGGGAACTGTTCGGGGATATCCTGCAAGTGCGTCTGAAAGGAGTCAATACACCGTCATATCACCTGATGAATCAGTTCAGTGCCCTGCGCGGACTCCAGGAAATGCTTATGGACATGATCGAAAATCCCGGACTGGTGCATGATGCCATGGCTTTCTTTGAGGATGCGCACCGGCGGATTATGCGGCAGACCATTGAGTTGCGCCTGCTGAGTCTGAACAACAACAGCAGCGAAATCTATACCAGCGGGCACGGGTATACTGACGAGCTGCCGGGGCCGGGGTTTGATCCGGAACAGGTGCAGCCCCGGGACATGTGGGGCTGGGCAGAGGCTCAGGAAATGGCGGTGGTGTCGCCGGAAATGCATCATGAATTCGCTTTCCCTTATGAAAAACGGTTGCTTGAACCGTTCGGTCTGAACGGCTACGGCTGTTGCGATGATGTTAGCCGCAAACTCGATTTCGTGCTAACCGTTCCCGGGTTGCGCCGGGTCTCCGTGGCGCCGACCGCTGATGTCGGGGTCTGCGCCGAGCAGATCCGGGACAAGGTCATTTTCATGTGGAAACCGCAGCCCGCACATCTGGTCGGCAACTTTGACCCGCAGAAACTGGCGGACTACCTGCGGCATACCGTGGAAGTCACCCGTGCCTGCGGCTGCACCCTGGAGATAGTCCTGCTTGACACTCACACCTGCGAGAGCCACCCGGAACGCTTTCATGAGTGGACAAGAATCGCGAACGCGGCGGTACAGGTCTGAATTACGGATCCTCCGCGGAATCGGTGGGTAAAGAATGGACCGGTGCGAGCGAGAATATCTGAGGGCATGGTAAAATGTGTGTTTTTCGGGCAAGGTGGGTAAGACTATTCGGTAGCGGGATATTTCGGGTAATAGAGAGCGGTTAAGCGGGTCGGGTGTCGCGTTGTTTCCGGAAAATGATTTGGAACCATCATCGCCGTGGATCCATGGGGCGCATGTCGCCTGCCTGCGCTGCCACGGCAGACAGGGCACCGGCGGGTACGCGAGGTCGGGCCATGGGATGCCGAGGTCGGGCCGACCTCGGCCACAAAGATCCGTAAACATGATCTCCGCGAAGCGATGCCTTTCTAATTTCGGGAGCGCTATCGTAAGTTGAAATATGGTTACGACAATGATATGGTTCCCAGGTCTGCGAAGCTTGTTACGCGTCCGTCCGGAACCGCAAAATGGAACACAAAATGCAAACCCTTGACACTGGAACATGTTACCGGATGCCGCCGCCGGAGGTCGCGGCATTGTTGGACGCTCCGTCACTTCCGGAATTCATTATAGCGCCCGGCGGCAAACGAGCCTTGATCTTGCAGCCCGCGGGTTTGCGTCCGTTGACAGAGCTGGCGCACGAGGAATTGCGTCTGGCCGGACTGCGTTTCAATCCGGATACGCTGACTTCCGGGCGGCGCGCCGGATTCACGGGTTTATCGATACTGGAAACAGCGGGGAGACGGCAGCGCCTAATCGAAGGTTTGCCGGATCAAGCGCGTTTAGACTGGGTGACATGGTCGCCCGGCGGGGAACATATTGCATTCACGGCGACAGCGCACGGACAACAGGGGTTATGGATTGTAAACCCCGACGATTGTCGTGCCTTTCAACTGGCGGATATCCGTCCCAACGCCATTGCCGGCATGCCGTACCGCTGGTTGCCGGACGCGCGTGGCCTAGTTTGCCTTGCTTTCGTGAGCGACCGGCAGCCGCCACCGGCGCCGCCGGCGGTGCCGCCCGGACCCGTTGTCACGGAAACCGTCAAAGGGCCGGCGGCAGCGGCGCGTACCAACCCGGATTTGTTACGCAACGATTACGATGAAGCATTGTTCGGGCATTATCTGGAATCGGAACTATGCACCGTCGATTTATCAGGTAATGTCAGGCGGCCGGGATTTTCCGGTATCATCATAAAGTTTGAACCTTCACCAGATGGCAATTATTTTTTGGTGCAATTTATACAACGTCCGTTTTCGCGCCTGGTCCCATACAACCGTTTTCCGTTACGTACCCTGATTCTGGACAGCCAGGGCCGTCCCGTCAGAACCATGGCCGATCTGCCGTCGGCCGAGACGCTTCCGATCGGACGCGATGCCGCACGCACTGGGCCGCGTTCGTTCAACTGGCGCGCGGATCAACCGGCGACGCTCAGTTGGCTGGAGGCTGAAGACGGTGGTGATCCTGCCGTTGCCAAAGAAATCCGCGACCGGCTCTTTACCCTTGCCGCGCCGTTCAATGGTGCGCCGACCGAAGTCGCGGCGCTTGCCTTGCGTTGTAATCGCATCCTGTGGGGACACGATAATCTTGCCTTGATTTACGAGGAATGGTGGAAAACGCGTACGGTCCGCGTTTGGCGCATCGCACCCGGTTTCCCGGATACCGCGCCACGGTTGCTGTTCAATTATGGGCAACAGGACCGTTATGCCCATCCCGGAACACCGCTGTTGCGGATGACCGCAACCGGGCACAGGTTGCTGATAACCCACCTCAACGACGAAACACTGTTGCTGGTGGGACCCGGCGCCGGGCCGGAAGGCGACCGTCCGTTTCTCGACGCCCTGAATACGGAAACCGGAAAAAAACAACGTTTATGGCAATCGTCCGCGGCATGCCATGAGCAACCGTTGACGGTTGCCGGGGGACAGCATCTTTGGTTCACGCGCGAAACGGTCACTGATCCCCCGGATCTTTTCCGGCTGTCATTGGATAAAGGAGGTGATGAACAACGCCTGACGAAAACCCCTCACCCTTATCCGGCGCTGGCGAATGTAACCAAGGAAATCATCCGTTACCGGCGCGCTGACGGGGTCAACTTGACGGGCCAGTTATACTTGCCGCCGGGAAAAACGGTGGCGGATGGCCCGTTCCCGACCTTGTTATGGGCGTATCCGAGCGAATACAAGGACGCGGCCAGTGCGGGACAGGTCAAAACCTCGCCAAACCGGTTTCCAGTCTTGGACTGGCGTTCGCCACTGTTATGGCTGTTGCGCGGGTACGCGGTGCTGGACCGCCCGGACGTGCCGGTCATCGGCGCTAACGATACGGAACCGAACGACACCTACATCGAGCAACTGGTAGCCTCGGCTGAAGCAGCGGTCAATGAACTGGTGCGGCGCAAAGTGGCCGACCGTAACCGTATTGCGGTCGGTGGCCATTCGTACGGCGCCTTCATGACCGCCAACCTGCTGGCGCATAGCTGCCTGTTCCGCGCCGGCATTGCAAGAAGCGGGGCATACAACCGGACGCTGACCCCGTTCGGGTTCCAGGCCGAGGACCGGACTTTATGGCAGGCGCCGGAGGTTTATATGCGCATGTCCCCTTTTTTGCATGCCGATCGCATCAGTGATCCCATCCTTATAATCCACGGTCAGGCGGACGAAAACGAGGGTACGTTTACCATGCAAAGCGAAAGGTTATACCATGCCTTGAAAGGACTGGGCAAAGCGGCGCGATTGGTGCTGCTGCCTTTCGAGGGTCATGCCTATCGCGCCCGTGAATCGGTCATGCACATGCTTTGGGAAACCGGCACATGGTTGGAACGTCATCTTTAGGCCTTATTCAAGCATGGTTGCGTAAAAACACAAGAAAAATGACGCGGAGCCATGGATGGTGTCGGGCAAGAGGTCAGAGGTCGGAGGTCAGAGGTCAGCA
>PWZG01000293.1 GCA_003567575.1 PVC group bacterium
CGCCGTTGAAGTGTTTTCAACGGATGCCGGCTTCCGGCATCGCGGATTGCCGCTGGCGGCGGGATTCAATCCCGCGTTTACGTTGACCGCGCGCGGAACCTTGCTGGCGTTTGCGGAAGGGCGTCTGAACTCATCGAGTGACGATGCGCCCAAAACTGTGCTGATGAATCGCAGCCACGATATGGGCCGCACCTGGGAAGGCATGCGGGCGCTGACGGAACCGGGTTGCCATTTCGGACCCCGACCCTACACCATGAACGTAGAGGGAAGAGAGAGGACCTGCGTGCTGGTGTGTTACAGTCGGCACCAACTCAGGCAACACTGTCCTGACGAATCGCGCTGGCGCATGGTGTTTGGAATCGAAGCGACCGGACTGCATCCGTGCGCGGTGACGGTGGTGGCACGCCTGTTTTCAGACGATGACGGCAATACCTGGACGACGGAAACACTGACAGGCGACCGAGATCCGTTCCCGGTTCCCGATCCCGGCGGTCTCTGGATCGGGTTCGGGGATTTCACCGGAACGGTGGAAACGGTTCACGCCGGCCCCCATGCCGGAAGGCGGATCTTGGGGATATCCGCGTGGGGCTACGAGCGAATGCCCGCGAACCCACCCCAGAACATGCGTACGCTGGAACGCCTCGGTTCGTCGATCCTGTATAGCGATAACGGGCACGACTGGCGGCTTGGCGGGGTGATCGTCGATTGGCACGGCAGTGAAGCCGCCGCGGTTCCGGTTCATGCGGGACGGACCATCGTCTTGTTGCGCCGCTGGAATCCGTTTTGCGGACCGGACCCAGCGCGCGATCGAGGGTATTACGGACGCCGTTTGCTTCATCAAAGCCACGACGGTGGCAATACCTGGTCGGAACCGCGGTTCCCGGAGGGATTGCCGCATGCCATACAGGATGGCAGGCGTTTCGACCACTATTGCCTGCCGAGTTTGTGCGCCTGCGGAGACAAGCTTCTGACGGCCGCGCCTGCCGCGATCGATGCAACCGGCCTGGCCCAGCGGGCCGGCGGCGTCATCGGGCGCAGCGATGATCTGGGACGCACCTGGCGCTACAAACCGATCGATGCCGGGGAATTTTCCTATGCGACGATGGGGCGGATCGGGAACGATGGTGTCATGGTCATGTTTTCGCGCGGTTCACATGGCGAACGCGGAAGCTTTCTCCGCGCATTCGCCTTGGAGTGGGTGTGACCGTTCACAAAGTCGGGATTCGGTTGACGATTACGGGCGACGATTACGGAATACGAGTCGAGAGCATCGCAATCGTCCTCCGCTCTCGTCGTTCGTAATCCTCAACAGTCACGCTCGATTCCCGTCGACGGCGCTGTAATCGGTTCGTGACAGGGGGGGCTTTGCGCTCGGCAGGAAGTCTGGCCCCCTGCCGGTTTATCCGGCAGGAGCCAAAGTTCGGAAAGAAGACGGGCGCCAAAACCGAACTGTTTCACCTGCCACGCATCTCGCTTCGCACAAGGCTTCGCAAGACAAGAGGTGGCAGGGGTCTCGATACACACCCCCGTCGCTGACCGATTACACGGTGCTTGTTTTTTGGCTTGATCTTTTCCACACGGTTATGCAAGACTGCGGATCGAATCAGTGGACTCGCGATTTCAATTCACGGTTCCGCATGACGGCGGGCGCAACCGTGAACCGATCGAGCGCCGTAAACGGTTCAAGCGAAGGAGAAAGACATGAACGCCACACTTCATGACAGCCTGGAACATTTGTACCCGGACTCGGCGATGCCTGCCCCGCCGCGCCGGACCATGCGATTGGACGTACCCCGCGGCGGCACGATTGCCGCCCATGTATTGCTGCGGGACTGCGCGCCGGGCGTTCCCCTGAACGCGAGCGTGCGGCTGAATGATGATGAAGCGGGTGCGGCCGCGCGCTGGTTTCGCCTGGTGGACGTGCCGGTCAGGGTGAATACCGGACCGGAAGGCTTCGCCGAGGGGGCCGGCGAGAACAAGAACGAGTACAACGCCGATGTGCCGCGTCGGGCGCCCTTTCGCGTCTATGACGCTATCGCCCCGCTCGAAGCAGACTGGCGCCCTGAGGGCGAGACGGTTGCCCTGCGCCTCGAAATTCCCGTTTCGCGCCGCGCACGGCCGGGGCGCCGGGACTATCAGCTTGCGATCGAGGCGGGACGCACACGGTTGACGCTACGGCTGGACGCCCGCGTATATCCGGCCGCGATTCCGCCGGTGGGGCGCGCCTCCTTTCCCTATACGAACTGGTTTTCACTGTCGGCCATGGCACAGCGACATGGTCTGAAACCCTGGTCGCCCGGACACTGGAAAATGATCGACCGGTACGAGCGATTGATGGCCAAGGGCCGTCAGAACCAGTTCTGGATTCCGCTGAGTGACGTGTTCGAACGCGTCTCCGGCACGCTGACGCTGAGCCGGCGCCGTTTGGAACGGCTGGTCGAAGTGTTCACGCGGGCCGGTCTGTGGTGGATCGAAGGCGGGCCGTTGGCCCATCGGCCGGGTGGGTGGAAATCGGAAACGTACGATCTTGCGATTTGTCCCCCGGGGCCAGGAGCCGTCTCGCCCGAGGGCGATCGCGAACTCGGCCGGGCGGCGCGGCAACTGATGGAGGCGATCGATCGCAACGGTTGGCGCGAGCGCTGGCTGCAGCACGTGGCCGACGAACCGAAGGCATGGAACGCCGCGGACTACCGCATGCTGGCGGGCATGGTGCGCAAGTACATGCCCGGCATTCCGATTCTTGAAGCGACGCAGGACCCGGTTGTTCCGGGGGCGGTCGATATCTGGTGCCCCCTGAACCAGACCTACCAACAGCAACGCGACGCTTTCGAGGCCTTTCGCGAGGTGGGCGATCGCATCTGGTTCTATACCTGCTGCCTGCCAGGCGGCCCCTGGCTGAACCGGCTGCTGGACATGGAACTGGTGCGGCCCGCGTTGCTGGGTTGGGCGGCCGCCCGCTTTGGTTTGGACGGCTACCTGCACTGGGGGTTGAACCATTACGCGGACGATCAGGATCCCTTCGCCGACAGCGTCCGCTGGCCGTTTCCGCCGGGGGATTCGCATATCGTCTATCCGGGCGCTGGCGGCCCCTGGTCGAGCCTGCGTTTGGAAGCCCAGCGCGAAGGGTTCGAGGATCTCGAACTGCTGCGCGCGCTGGCGCGCCGCGATCCCCGAACCGCGCGGCGCATCATCGACAGCGTTTGCCGCGGCTTCGACGATTTCACGAAAAGCCCGGAGGCCTTGCGACTGGCGCGGCGTCGGCTGCTGGTTGCGGCAGGCGCGAAGAGGACGCCGGGCACAGAGGCCCGGCCTACAACGTTTGGATGAACCGCTGGGTATATTGTAGGCCCGCCCTCTGTGGCGGGCGCGGGAGGATTTGCAAGAGCCTGTTAAGCCATGTTTGGACAATCCCTTGTCTTTACCCTAATCTTTACCTTTGTCAACTTTGCCGAAAAACAAAGGTATAACGACTCGGAAACCCAATGCCAACGAAATCATAACCGTGAGGACAACCAATGAATAATCTGGAACTCCTTGTCATCCCGAGCGAAGTCGAGGGATCTCGGCCGCCTGCCGATGCGTGAGATCCTTCGACGTCGCGTCGCTATAATACTCACTCACGCTCGAATCCCGTCGACGATGCTTGTTTTTTGGTTTGACAATTTCCGCACGGTTATGCAACACTCCGGATCGAACAAGGGGACTCGCGATTTCCATGCACGGTTCCGCATGACGGCGGGCGGATCCGCGGACCACGGAAGCGCCGTAAACGGTTCGAACGAAGGAGGATGCCATGAAGGAACGCATTCGAAGGCTCATGCTCGTTACGGGGTTCGCGATCGGGGTGGCGAGGTACGCCGGAGCGGCGGAATACTACGTGGCCACCCACGGCACGGGCGCCGGCACGAGTTGGGCGGCCGCCTTTACCAACGTACAGGATGCGTTTGATATCGCCGGCGCGAACGCCACAATCTACGTGGCCGGCGGCGATTATGTCTTGACCAACCAACTGATATGGCCTGCGGTTTCAGGCGTCACCTTGAGCGGCGGCTACGAGGGCGTCGGGACGCCGGGATCGAACAATCCCGCGCTCTGGCCGACGCGTTTTACGCGAGACACGGATGTTGAAACACGCATTCTGGCCATCGAAAACGTGGCGACCGGCCGCCTGGAAAGGGTGATTTTGAGCGACGGAATCCTGGTGTCGCCGCAATTCAAAGGCGGCAATCTGTACCTGAACCATGTGACAAATTTCACGGTATCGAATGTCGTGATCCAACGTGCAAGCGCCCGGAGTACGGCGAATTCGCAAAATTTTGTCGGCGGTGGCGTCGCGATGGAGCAGTGTGCCGGTATCGTCTTCGATGCCTGCGCCATCGAGGACAACCGCTTGACGGGTACTCACTACGGCGGCAATCAGCGCGGCGCAGGTCTTTACGCGATCAACAGCGACTTCCTGGTGACCAACAGCAATCAAGGACTGTTCCTGACGCCGGATGACGCCGGTTTCCTGGTGCGCAACACCATCGTCTGGGGACACGCCGACGACATCGGCAATGTGCCCGAATCGCGCATCCGGCATTCCTGCGCCGCGAACCTGACGCCCCAGGTTCAAGGCAATATCAACATTGATCCCTTGTTTGTCGATACCGACGTGGGCGATTACCGTTTGTTGCGTTCGGTCGATCTCATAAGTCCCGCCATCAACAGCGGACAGAACCAGTTATGGATGATCGGCGCGATCGATTTGGAGGGCAACCGGCGGGTGATGGAAGGCCGCGTTGATATGGGCGCGTTCGAAAGCATCCCGCCGCGAGGAACCTTGATTATGATTTGGTGATACGATTGCACGCGAAGGGAACAGAAGTATGGATATGACGAAAGCCACGTTACGGGATGCACTAATTTCCATTTCAATAAGGAACTCCATGACCGTAACCATAAACCAGACCAACCATAAAGGCATAATTTTTGCGTGTAACTACCCGGCCTAAAACCTTCGTGACGGGAATGAAATGAAAGGGAATCCGATGGAACGATATGTTGCGATCGATAATGTCTGCGCCTGGCCGAACCTGACGCGTATGCCTCAGGGAACGATTCTGGCGATCATCTACAGTCAACCGGCGCATGCCACCTGGGAAGGCGATTGCGAATGCTGGGCCAGCGAAGACAGCGGGCTTTCCTGGCGGCTGAGGGGCGTTCCCGGACCGCACGAGGCGGGCCAGAACCGCATGAACTGCGCCGCGGGCCTGGCGCGCGACGGATCGATCGTGGCGCTGGTCAGCGGGTATGACGGCTATCCCGCGCCCGCGGACACCGTGCGCAAGCTGCCCGCCCTGGTGCGCCGGTCGTCCGATCTGGGACGCACCTGGGAGACCACCGCCGAGCTGCCGGTCGAACAGGGCACGCCGTTCGGTAAAATCGTCCCGCTGGCCGATGGGGCGCTCGGGGTTTCATGCTACGGAGGAGATCTGTGCGACGGCGCGCCCGGCGCCACGCTGATGCGTAGCGAGGACGACGGCCGCACCTGGCGGCAAGCCGCGGTCATCGGCGGCGGCATCGACGAGACCGACCTGCTGGCGCTGGAGGACGGACGCCTGCTCGCCGCCGCGCGCACCTGCGGCGATGGCCGCCTGGTTTTGTGGACTTCGGACGACGATGGCCGGAACTGGGCGCGCGGCGAAGCGTTGACGCTGCCCGGCCAGCATCCCGCCCATTTGCTGCGTCTGGCCGACGGACGCATGCTGCTGACCTACGGCATCCGCAACGCAGGCATGAGCGGCATAGGGTACCGGATCGGCGGCGAGGACGGGCGGCGCTGGTCGGAACCGGCGCTGCTGCTGGAGATCAACCGCGATGCCGGGCCGGCCACGACCATTTTCCCCGGCCAGGCGCCGACGTGGGACTGCGGGTATCCCTCCAGCGCGCAGTTGGAAAACGGCATGATCGTTACGGCCTATTATGCACGATCGGCGCCTTGGCATACCCGTTACCACATGGGCGTGGCGCGCTGGCGGGTATGAGGGGTTAAAGGTTAGTGCCTTATTCAAGCATGGTTGCGTAAAAAAACAAGAAAATGACGCGGAGCCATGGATGGTGTCGGGCAAGAGGTCAGAGGTCGGAGGTCAGAGGTCAGCAAAGAAAAATCTGACCTC
>PWZG01000096.1 GCA_003567575.1 PVC group bacterium
GATCCCGACCGCACCGGATCTCGTACCGTGTTCTTTTTATCAGACGGCGAAGATCTCGCCGGCGGTCTGGACGATGCGCTGGCGGACGCCCGCCGGAACGATTTACGGTTCATAACAATCGGGATCGGTACCGTGGACGGCGCACCGATTCCCGACGAGCGATCGCCGACCGGATACCAGCAATACGATGGTGAACGCGTTATCACGCGTCTTGTCCATGAAACACTCGAACGGATTGCCGGCGAAACCGCTGGCATCTATGTTCCGCTCGCCGACGGAGTGACCGATCTCGACATCATATACCGGCAGTATAAAGCTCCTTCCACGATGGAGTCGAGAACGAAAGAAATGGTTCAATATCAGACCGAACAATATCAATGGTTTTTGTTTGCAGCGATCGTATTGTTGCTGGTTGCCGTTTTTTTCAGTCGCGGCCGACCAGGCGCCGCAACCAACCGCGGCACGATGTTGACGCCTTTGTTTTTCGCTCTGTTGTTGCCATACGGATTTGACGGAATCGCACAGGCCGCGCCGTCCCTGTCGCGACCGGCGCGTCAGGCGATACAACAGTATCGCGCCGGTGATTACCAAGCGGCAGCCCAATTGTTCGAAGCGGCGATCGAGCGCGAAACACACCCGGCCGTCCGGGCCACGCTGCTCCACAACGCCGGCTGCGCGCGATTCGATGCCGGCGATTACGAAATAGCCGTCCGCCATTTTAACGAAGCACTCGATCAATATCCCGATCCCAACCCTGCGCTGCGACATGACCTCGCGGTCGCTGAACTTGCGGCAGCAAGGGTGGCTCTGCGCGAAACCGTGGATCCCGAACGAATCGCCGGTGTCAGGCAACGCTTACATCGCGCCATCACGCAGATAGACCATGCCTTGCATGAGCGCCCGCGACAGGAAACCTGGTACGCGACACGCGATCGATTGGATCAACTCCTTGCGCAGGCCGGTGTGATGGAACGGACACTGCAAGTCATCGCGCAATACGGTGGCCTTTCGCCTTTCGAACTTGTCGATGAACTTTTGAAGCGGCAACGCGCCATTCGCCGCGATTTGGCGGCAGCGGACATTACCCCCCTGCCCCAACGACTGCGGCTGCGACAGGAGCTTGCCGACAGACAGCGCATGGTCGCCGACCTGATACCCATCCTGTTGACGGCCGTGGGAGATGACGCCGACAAGGTGCGCCGAACCAACGCCGCGGCGCTGGCGACACGTTCGGCGGTGGATCTTATCGCAGATGCCGGCGAACAGGCGGCCGCCGCCGTACAACTTGCCGAATCCATCATCTACGAATTATGGAAAGACCTAGCTGATAGCGACGGATTGCCGGAAGAAACGTGTCAGTGTTTAACGCCGCCACAGGAGGAACCGGAACCCGAACAGCCGGAAGATCAGCCGGATCTGCCTGACGATAAGAAAGACATTCCGATCCCTTCCGAACCGCCGTCAATCGTCCCGGACATCGCAGACGATCCACTCGATATGCCGGATCCGCGGAGGCTAGAAGATATACCCGATGAAAAACTGGATACCGACCGAATTGGAATTATGCTCGACAGTATCCGCCGACGTGAACGGGACTACCTCGAAGAACGCCGCCGTCGCGCAATTCATCCCGCACCCGTAGGCCGCGATTGGTGAAAGGGAACTCTGCCTTTACCGGCGGCGCGCCTGTTCGCTGAACCAGGGCTGTCGTCGCCAGCGCAGGCGCGCTGGGACTGTTGCGTTATAACCTTCCAGCATGCATGCCAGCGACGTTTCGTCGGCGCAACCGCAAATGGCCAGTGACCGGACCAGCGCCCGCCAGTCACGGGCGCAGCGGAACCGACTTATGCGTCGGCAACAACGTACGCCGTCCATATCAGCCACCCACAACGATATAGGGTCGTCGCTCAAGCAAAGCACGTTTTCATCCTTGAGATCGCGATTGGAAAAACCGCAGGCATGAAACGCACCCATCAATGCACCGTATGCCGCCAGGATATCGTTGTGTCTGGATGACTTGCGACGCAACCATACCGACAAAGTATCAGCGTGGTGAAGTCGTGCCGTCACCGTAATCTCGGCGGACGTCAGGCCGGCGCGTCGACGGCGTCCGTACGCCAGCGGTTCGACGACCGGCACACCGGCGGCGCGCAAGCCCAACGCCAGGGCACAAGCACGTCGCGAGAAGGAGGGACGTACGGCAAACCGCATCCGTGACCATAAACCGGATCGCGGATACATCTCTTTCATTACCAGATTACCGCGTGCGGTAACATTGCGACACCGATCCTGCTTGAGCACCTCGGTGTTGCCGTCGGGATAGGACGGGTGGCGCCAGTTTGCAAGTCGTTCCCGCAAATCGTCGGGTGCTTCCGGTGCGATATACCATTGCACGCCATTATGCGACCATGGCTGCCAATCGATAACGCCGGCGCCTTCTGCCGGATATTGAAACAGTGTGTGGGTGATGGATGCTGTCATCAGTGTGGCGGCGAATCAATCCTGTGTCATCCCGAGCTTGTCGAGGGATATCCGCTGGCAAAAAAAACACGAGATTCCTCGACTTCGCTCTGAATGACAATGCTTTCCGACATTACCTTCGATCCATGTTGGCGCGCTGAAACACCAGCGCCGCGTTGCAACCACCGATCCCGGCGGAATTGGACAGTACCGTAGCAACATCATGCTGTGCGGCACGATGCGGCGTGACGTCCAGATCGCATGCAGGATCCTGTTCGCGCAAGTTGATGGTCGGCGGTACCATCCCTGTTTGCAGTGTCATAATCGATGCCACCGCCTCCATCGCGCCGGCAGCGCCCATGGTATGCGATGTCATCGATTTATTGGCCGTAACCGGAATGTCACGCGCGCGTGAGCCGAGCACATTCTTGATCGCCTGGGTCTCGGTTACATCGTTGTAGCGCGTTGCGGTCCCATGACAATTGACGTGATCAATCATTTCCGGTCGTATCCCGGCATCGTCGATCGCCATCTTCATGGCGCGTTGCAAACCGGCTGCCTCCTTGTCCGGAGCTGTCATATGGAAGGCATTATTGGTCAATCCAGACCCGGCAAACCGTGCATGCGGAACGGCGCCCCGCCGGCGGGCAACAGTCGCGTCTTCCAACATCAAGACGGCGGCGCCCTCACCGAAAATCGTGCCATCCCTCTTTGAATCGAACGGACGCAAGGCATCCGGACTCATGGCTCGTAGCGCGGACAAACCGCTCCACCAAAAATCGCTTAGGGCATCGTATCCGCCTACCAGAACGGAAGACACACGACCGGAACGTATCCAGTCGGCGCCGACGGCAACGGCCGCACCGCCGGATGCGCAAGACAACGACAAAACCGTACGCGGCCCACTGAACCCGAATTGCGCGGCAAGACGATCGGCTACCGATTGGAAACCGGTTTCGAATACCGCCGCCGGCGTTTCGAACTTGTGATCGATTTGCAACCATGTTTCCATCAATTGATTATCGCCGAAATTGGTGGCCAACACCAACCCCACCGGATTGGTATTATCCGTTACCGTGTCCGAAGCCGACGACGCCTGTTCAATCGCTTCCGCGATAGCCGCGCGCACAAACCGATATGCCGGTCCCAGCGTCGGCGGTTCGCCGGGTAAAGCTATCGGGATATCACGGATTTCACCAGCTTGGCGAAACAGGTAACGTTCGGCCTTAAGCCTGGTCAATGGCCGGATTCCGCTTTGGCCGTCACAAAGTGCGCGCCAGAATACAGGAACAGAACTGCCAATCGGAGAGCATACGCCCATTCCGGTTACCACAATATCGTTTGGATTTTGCATCGGATGATTCAGTGAACTCCCCAGGTTTACATATGCAGACCGCCATCGACGCCGACCACCTGCCCGGTCATGTAGGATGCGGCGTCGGACGCCAGAAACACAATCAGCGATGCCACTTCGGCCGGCAACCCGAACCGCGACAGCGGCACTGGCGCCACCCGTTTGGCGCGGGCATCATCATTAAGAGAAACGGTCATATCGGTATCAATCAACCCGGGCGCCACGGCATTGACAGTAATTCCCGACGCCGCTAATTCGCGCGCCGCGGTCCGTGTCAATCCCAGCAGACCGGCCTTTGCCGCGCTGTAATTGGCTCGTCGTAAATCGCCCATCAAGGCCGCGGCCGAGGAAACATTGACGATCCGACCGTACCTTTGACGCATCATGATTCTTGCCGTCGCCTTTATCAGGCGGAATGCCGCCGTCAAATCAACATCGAGTACATCGGCCCATTCTTCTTCCGTCATGAAAAGAAGAAAGTTATCGCGAACAATGCCGGCGTTATTAACGAGAATATCGATCTTCCCATATTCCGCCACGGTCTGTCCGACCAGCGCGGCTATATCGTCAGGCACACGGATATCGGCACGACAAGCCATGGCGCAACCGCCATCTTTCTCGATATCCGCAACGATGGCCTGGGCATCCGCGGCGTTCTCGCGATAATTGATCGCTACGGACGCGCCGTGATGCGCCAACGCCAACGCCGTTGCCCGACCGATACCGCGCGATGCACCGGTCACCAACGCCACCTTGCCGCGACAATCGATCGAAAGCGGCGCCATGCCGTCGGACGCCTGCGCTAATTTATTCAAATCATGATTATTGGATGGTTTCAATGATCACTCTCCGTTTACGTGGTTGCTTTTCACCACCATAATACCAACACACAGCAATAATTCAATCCAATACCATTAGCACGACTGTAAACGGCATAACCTACGCTTCTGAGATAATCAAAATAATCCTCGACACCCTCTCTTTCCCCCTTGGGATCGAACTGCGCCAGGATGCGTCCGCTCTCCATCAGGTCAATCATGCAAGATCGTTCAAGCCCATTACGTGACAAAAAAGCGGGGTTTTGCTATGCTGCAATCTGATTGCTTCGGATGATGTACCTCATTCACAAATAAGGACCAACTCAGCATGACACCATTCTGGTATCCATTGATGTTTGAACCGGTGTACAAGGATTACCTGTGGGGCGGGCACCGTATCGCACAGCTATTCAAACGGCAAGATACGCCGACACCCTGCGCCGAGTCGTGGGAATGTTCCAGCCGTCCCGAAGGGATGAGTATCGTCCGCAATGGTTCACTTGCCGGTCAAACACTCAAGGCATTGATGCGCGCCGATACGACCGGATTGCTGGGAACGCAGCAATCCGGCGACGATTTTCCCCTTCTGATAAAGATCATCGACGCCCACAAGCGGTTGAGTGTACAGGTGCACCCTGACAACACCTCCGCGAGCGCCGTCGGCGGCGAACCCAAGACCGAGGCCTGGTATATTCTGGCCGCGGAACCGGATGCCTGCCTTTACCGCGGATTGCAATCCGGTGTCACGCGCGACACGTTAACGCAGGCCATAAACGACGGCCGTCCGGAAGCGGTGATCCCGCTGTTGCGCGAACAGCACGTGAACGCAGGCGACGTGGTCTTCGTACCGGGCGGACGGGTACATGCCATCGGAGCCGGCATCTTGCTTCTTGAAGTACAGCAGAACTCGAATACAACCTATCGCCTGTACGACTGGGGCCGATTGGGGAACGACGGCAAACCGCGTGAATTACATGTAAATCAAGCGCTGTCCGTGATCGACTGGGCTGATGCCGATAAATCGAAAGGCGACACGATGCCCCGCAATAAGAAAGTAGTCGACGGCACGTTACAGGCGCGCATCACCTGTCCCTGGTTCGTGATTGAGGAAACTACCCTGACGGAACCCATGCCCTTCACCAATGATGGCGCGGGGTTCCACATCTGGTTCACGGTGGACGGCGGACTGACAGCACTCGGGGGATCCGGTCGCGCGGAATGTCCCGCGGGCGGGACGATCATGCTGCCGGCCGCCGTTGATCGCTATAGTTTGTCACCCACCGACGGTGAGTTATGCCGACTTGTGCGCATCCGGTTGCCTTGAGGGTCTTCATCCAGTCCGTCCTCCAGGCAACTGACGAGTCAAGCCCCTGGGCGACTCAGGTTTTTCAAAAATATAAGAGAATATCCAACAAGGAATAACCAAGGATCAAGGGGAGCGAAGAATGCGCATTCAACAGTCGATGGGCTGCATCATTCGCACGTTTCGCGCACTTGGAAATTGGACATTCCGTGTTGGATA
>PWZG01000521.1 GCA_003567575.1 PVC group bacterium
CAACCAGGGTATCGGCATAAACGTTGTGCGTACGGTGCTCGATGATTATCCGGCGTAATTTCAGCGGCAACCGGACCACGCTGTCGCCGCCATCGCTACCCCACCAGGTGGTATCGTGTTCGCGAAAATTGTCGTAGGGCAAATGCGACGGCAGCGGGAACTCGAGATAACGCCAGCCATCGAAATTGAAATAGGACCAGGTATGGATATCGTCGCAATTCCAATCGTTTTGGGTGCCGATACTGCGCCAGACTTCACCGCCGGCATCCTCCACTTCATACACGATCCGTCCCCAATTCGAGCGGCCATCGGCCCATACACCCAGAGCGCGCGCTTTGCCGGGAATCGGGATCGGTGATTCCGGTTCGAAGACCCCGTACCAGGCCGCCAGTTCGCGTTGGGTATCGGGTTCTTCGAGCGCGATTTCCCAAACCGTGGCGTCACGCAGGTCGCAATGAACCGTTTCCGACCGCATCGGACCGGCATACCGCGGCGCGCCCCAATGGCCTTCGGCGTGCGGCGTGTACTCGCCGGAACGATAGGTCCAGACCGTTTCAAGGCCATCGAGCAGGATATGATGTTCGCCGGGCGCCACCTGGTTTTCCGGCCGGTATTCCACGCGCCGACCGCCCATGCCGGTTTTCATCAGTGGATGTTCCCGGCTGACAAAGGTATGATCCGTTGCGCCCAGGGTAACCGACCCGATTTCGACGTCGGATACGATCCAGACCGGGGTCGGCGTCAGGGTCACAATCCGTTGTCCTTGCGGATTCCGTTCCAACTCGAATTCATTGCCGGATTCGTCAATCATCACCACGGCGGCGTCTTCCGGCAGATCGAGAAAGGCATCCCGCGTTCCCCGAATCGTCCAGGCCGGATACACATGGCGATCATTCGAGGTGAAATGCAGGACATAGGCGGAATGGGAGCCGGTCGGAACAAACGCCTGAAATTCGCCCGGATCGAGCAGCCGGGTCATGGTGGCAAACGCGGCAAAGGCGGCCTTCGGATTATATTCCGGACGGCGTCCGACAATCCCGATTTCGCCGTAATGCTGGTTCCCCCACCGGCTCGAACAATCGTGCAGGGTGAAACAGGAAGCCAGAATGGAATTCGGCATCATGGCCAGCGACAGCACGGATAGCCGCACGTAATGATCGGCCGAACGCCGGTGCCCCAGCGCCAGCGGATTACTGTTCGCGAAATACGATTCGGTATGAATGATGGGA
This sequence comes from PVC group bacterium, assembly GCA_003567575.1. GTDB lineage: Bacteria > Verrucomicrobiota > Kiritimatiellia > CAIKKV01 > PXCX01 > PXCX01. Next base: position 1,230 of record PWZG01000521.1, read on the forward strand.
ACATCCGCGTACCCGTGTTCCTCCATCGCCTGGCGCAACAACCACATGCGGTTCGGGGCGACCTCGCGGATCGGCATTTCCGGCGTGCGTTCAAACGTAGGGACATCAACACCGATAAAATCAAACAATTCGCGCGGAAATCCGGATTCGAGCAGCGGGATCGTGAACGGCGCATCGGCCCAGGCCAGGGCGATGCCGGCATCCGGCGCATGTTCGCGAATCCCTTCACAAACCGCGCGACCGTAAATCATGTGTCCGCGGATGCGATGAGCTTCCTGCTCGGTCCATTCCGGATCTTCACCGTAATAACGGCGCGGTATGCCATAAGTCAGATCACGGGTAATGGACGTTTCGATAAACATCGACCAAGAAGGAATCGTGGGATTCTCGGCATACGCTTCGGCGACCCGTTTGCCGATCAGATCGCGGTTCTCCTCGTATTTCTCCGGATCGTACGGATCTTCAAATGCCCAGCGCTGGGCGCCGCGCTGATCGTGGCCGATCAGCGCCGGGGTGCCGCGGATGCCCCAGGCGCGCAATTTCTCCTCGCCCCCGCGCCGACTGCCGTAGCGCGCGCCGACCGCGCGCAACAGATAATAGTTTTCGGCAATATCGGCATGTGTCCCGTGACCGCCGCCCCAATTCCAGAAACCCCATTGACTGGTTTCGGGCGTGGCACGCCGTTCGTCGGGCGGTAATTGTATGAAGGTGCCTTCGCGCGCCAGACGTACCGGCGGCACGGTACGCCCGAGCATTCTTTGGATGCGACCGGGCGACAGCGCGGCCGGATCGTCAACCGTTACCGCGGTCAATACGCGATGCAATCCGTTCCATGGCGTCTTCAACGGAATTTCCAGGCGGACATGTTCGAGGGGTCCGAGCGTAACGTTGCGTTCGTGAACCGCCACGGTTTCGTCGTAGGGATCGATGACCGTCAATTGCACGGTTGCTTCCTGCGACGCGCCACGACGGCTGGCGAGATCGACGAACCAAATCGGTTGTTCCGGCGCCACATAGGCGTTGCCATGCCGGTTGCCGGTCGCGATCATGCGTAGCGGCGCCTCTTCCAGCGTCATGGCAAAAACGCGTACTCCGCTGGGAAGTCCACCCTGATAATCCCCGTAATCGGCCGGATCGGGATAACCCCGATAGGGATGAACTTCCTTGGTTACTTCCATGGATACCGTTTCGAATTCGCGTAATTCGGAAGCGATCGCGGCGGCATCCAAGGCTATCGGCACCAACCACAGGCTTGCCGCGTCGCCGGCGACGGTATTGACCGGTAACCGTACGGCGTCTTGCGCGTCACTGGTGACCGTGAAGGCCGGCACGTCGGACACGGCATCGATCGGGAACCCAGGGCCCTGAAGGGCGCCGCCGGGCAAACGATCGCGATAGAACCGCACCGTGACCACCGGGACCGTGTTCGGCGCGCCGTCGTGCGCGGCCACCAGCCAAAGCCGTTGATAGGGGCGATTCGGAACTTGGAAGGTGATGCGCGCCGGATCGTAAACATGCGGCGCGGGCCAGGTATTCTGACTACCGATATGGCCATGAAGATTACGATAGCGGAACAGACTGTGACTCAGATCAACGTGATCCAACCCATCACGGCGGTCGGGAAACGCAAACGGAATTTTTTCGATCGCGCCGCGATCGCCGCCAGACGGTAAACTGCCGGCATCCAACGCGAAGTCCGTGTCCATCGCATCGTCCGCCATCGACGCGGCATTCAAGCGGCCATCCAGCGACACGGGATGAAAAGGAGAAGGCGCATCCGGCAACGGCACCACGGTCAACGCCGCCACGCGGATGGAACGTTCCAACCGCAAGGATACATCGCCGTCCGGTCTGCCGCCCGGCTGGGTCTCGCCCACGAACATGCCGTCCACATACAGCCGTACCCCGTCCGGCTGATAGGCGATCCGTAATTCCGTCCATTGGGCGGTCAAGTCGGGCAAATGTCCCATCGCCGATTCCACCTCGCGCCGCCAATCCTCTTCCCACAAGGGCGAGACCCGGCGGAACCGTTCGGAAAAACTGAATCCGTAGTTTCCGCGCCGGTCCGGCTCCATGGCGCGCGACAGGTTATCATGCAACAAGCCGGCCTGAAGCAAGTAGAATTCCTGGCGCGTATCGAAATGCATCGTCACCCGTCGGCTGGCGGAAAACGTCAGCGCATGATCCGCGACCGGATCGGGCGCCTCGCCGCGAGCGCCGATCGCCAATCGCGCCTGGGTGCGTCCATGCGGATCCATGAAGCGGATGCGGGCGCGAACCTCGTAATAGCCGTCGACCGGCAAGCGTGTGCGAATCCAACTGGCACGCGTTCCCGTATGTTCCCAAACGGGTTGTTGCAGCAATTCGTCGTCGGTGATTTCGAGATGATCCCCGAAAACCCAATCGGCGGCCGCCGCGTCGGTATCCATCGGCAAGACCAGCGCATCAGGCGGTAACGCTTCCGGTTCAAACCAGCGCGGCGCCGCCACGGAGGCCGACGCCAATAAAAAGCAAATCGCCATCAAACATCCGGGCCGTAGCCGGACTGGCCGTTTTCGTGAGAAGATTTTCATTGTGGTTTGTTTCCGACTTGTTTGCATGATTGGGTTTCCCTTTTCTTTGTCTTCGTGATCTTCGTGTCCTTCGTGGTGCATCGTTAGTAACTTATTCAAGCATGTTTGCGTAATAAAACAAGAAAAATGATACAGATTTTATACGATCGCCTTTGGCTAAACCCATTTCCCTGGAGGGACGCAATCCCTCTTGACCGACGTAGTCCGCCGGGCAAAGTCGGTTGCGTCCGTTCTGAGCGGGATTTTGCAAGCGCCTCTTATAGAAAATAAAATCGGTGAACGACGACGGGCGACGATTACGGATTACGATGAGGAAACTCCAATTCGTCCACAGTCTATGGTCTATGGTCTCTAGTCCATGGTCTAATGTCTCCACCTCTTCACGCTACCGCATCAACATAAGGGTCCCGCGATAAACCTCCCGTTCATAGGCGCCGATATCCACGGTGCCATCGCGAAGCGGCATGATGCGGGCTATACCGTCCAGATCGGTGACGGCATAGGTTGACGGCAACGAATCGTCCAGCGTCCAATCCGGATTGACGAACGTGCCGTGATTGTTGTTGCCGGAACGGTCCAGCACCGTACCACCCTCGCCCTCATTCAAGGGCCAGTAACCGATCAGGCCGAACTCGTTGCCACGTAACGGATCGTTGACATTCGCCTGTAATTCGGTTTCCGTGCGGGCAACATCCCAGATCCGCATCTCGGCAATCCGTCCTTCAAATGTCCAGGAGGAAACGCTGGCGGGCGCCGCGCCGAAACTATCGATCGAAAGGGAACCGGTCCAGGTATTTTGCGCGATTTCAACCCCGTACCGATAGAAGCGAACGGTATCGCCGGAACGGGTCACCGCAAAGTGATGCCATTCTCCGGCGGGAAAACGTGATCCCCAGACGTCGGGGAAAGTCGTACGCACATAGGGATCGTAGAGACGAACGTACCAGGGTCGCTCATGCACAATGGCGTCATTGTGATCTTGGGAATTGCCGGCGACAACCCATAATCCGCCATCATTCGCGACGTTAAACCAGTATTCGACCGTGAAATCGCCGGTCAAGGCAACGGGTTGCGACAGCAGAATATGCGCGTCTTCGTCGAAGGTGGACGTCGGCCGTTGCGTCACTTCCGGCACGCGCATCCAGTAACGGTTGACTCCGCCCTGAAAGCCGGGCGAGCCCGAACGTAACCGGTAATTGCCGGCTACATGATCGAGACCGTAACCGCTGCCGGGATCGTAGGAGACAAAGGCCGGCGCATTGGTGATGTTGCCCTCCGACCAACCAAACTGTTCCGGATAGGTCAACGAATGGGTGAACACGGGATCGCCGGCGTAATTGTGCAGGCCGCTCTCATCCCAATTATGGTACACGATACTGTTCACGATATTGCCGCCATACACCGCGCCGCCTTCCCGGTTTTCGTACACCCAGTTGCCGACCACCGTGCAATTGTAGAGATCGCTATCCCTTGCGCCGCTGCCGCGGTTGCGTCCTTCGTTTCCAACCAACAAGCAGTTATGCAGGATACTGCTCCGCGCACCGCCGGAACCGTTATTTTGACCGGTGCCCTGATTCCCGATAATCCGGCAATTGATCAGCGTGCTGTTGATCGCGCCGCCGGTATTATCCGAGCTTTCATTATGAATAATCAGCGTATTATAGGCCGTCGAACTACTGATGCCGCCTGCATTCATCCGCGAAACGTTGTTGGAAACGATGCTGTCGTAAAGCGTACAGGAGGTCACCCCGCCCCAGTTCCGGTTCTGACTATGCGCTACCAGCGAATGATGCAGCGTGCTGAGCGAAATGCCGCTGCCGCGGCCCGGATCATCCGGGCGCCCGATCACGCGACAATGGTACAGCGTGGCTTCACGAACAGACCACGAATTCTCGCCGTAGGAATGAATGAAATCGCAGTCGTAGAACGTTCCGCCCTGGGCATGCGACGGACCGCTACGCACGGAATAGCCATACAGGAAAGCCGTATTCGAAACCACCACGGCGCTGCTTTCGGCCCAGACGCCCCCGCCATCGCCATCATCGCCGGCTACATCCCGTGTTGCGAAATGTTCAACCGTGAATCCGGTCAGCGTCGAGCCATCGACCATGTACACGCCGCGTACGGCCCGCGCGCCGGCGGTATCGTGCTCGAGATCCCAGCGTCCGCGAATCACGGTATCGGTCCGGTTCGTCCTCGCCGCCACCAGATGGACGGCCTTATCGAGGGTCACCCGGTTGGTAAGGCTCGATCCCGCCGCCGGCCGGCCGCCGCGCTCGTAAACGCCGGGCCACACCACGATCGTATGGCCGGCTTCGGTCGCCGCGGCATCGACGGCATCCTG
>PWZG01000502.1 GCA_003567575.1 PVC group bacterium
CAAGATATTTGGCATTCTAACTTCGTCATTCTTTCGTGCTTGGGTATTTGGGTGTTTCGTCATTGCAGCACGTACTTTTCACGCCCTTTTGTGTTCAATGAGCTTAAGTAAGTGCCATTCTAGGCTGGGTCCCTTTTTTACGGCTTTATTATTGTCTCGTAATGTGATATTCTTTAATTTAGTGATTTTGTTGGTTCTGCGGTTATAACGGGTCAGCCCGCCTTAGGTGAGGATTTTTTAATATGCGATTGGTAGCGGAACATCCCAAGCAGGAGTTGATCGGTAAATTTCTTCAGTATTTACGCGCGCGCGGTATTGCGGCGGAATTACGTCCCGGCGAGTCGGCCTGGGGCTTATGGGTTTATCACGAGGATTTTTGTCGCGACGTTCGCCGTGAATTCGATGCATTTCTGCGGGATCCGGCGGCAAACAAGTATGCGGTTGCACAGCAAGCGTCGCCGGAAACGGTGGCGGCGGAGAATAAGCAACGCAAACAGCATCAGATGGCCCAGCAATTGGCCACTGTCGCCGCGCGCCGGCATGGGTTGCTCAGCGGTCCGGTTCCCGTGACCACCGTGTTGCTGGCGCTCAGCATCGTCATTACGTTGCCGCTCCTGCTGGGAAGACACGATAGCGACTTTTCCGATCTCGGCAAGCGGGTGATTGCCATGCTTTATGCCGACTCGAGAATAACGACGCAGTGGTGGCGTATCTTTACACCGGCCTTTTTACATTTCAGTTGGCTGCACATCATTTTCAATATGCTCTGGTTGCGTGAACTCGGTGGCCGGATCGAAAGGATCAAAGGATCCGGTTTCTTGATTTTCTTCTTTGCCGTTGTGGCCGGTGTATCCAATTACGCGCAGTTTGCCGCCTCCGGCGGTCTTTTCGGAGGCATGTCAGGCGTTGTATATGGATTGTTCGGGTATATTTGGGTGAAAGCGCGAATATTCCCGGAAGAAGGATTCGTGATCGAACCGGCAACGGTAATGATGTTAATGATCTGGTTCTTCCTGGGCTGGAGTGAGGCGGTCGGTCCCATCGCCAACTGGGCGCATGGCTTCGGATTGCTCAGTGGGATTGTGCTGGCGCTGGCGCCGGCGCGCCGCCGTCACGCTTGAATCACCCCGTTAATCAGCGGCGACCCCGTCAACCAGGCGTCGTAGATTGTCGAGACCGATCCGGATACCTTTCAATGGTTCTTCGATACCCTCGAATTCAATGGATAGGACACCGTCGTAGCCGGCATTCTTCAGGATGCGCAGGCTTTGTACAAGGGGCAGGTCCCCGTGCCCGATTACGGCGCCGCGTCGGAAGTTGCCGCCCCGTGTCAGCGCCCAGCCTTCACCGGGACTGAAGCCGTTGCCGGATTTGATGTGAAAATCCTTGGCATGTACGTGAAAGGCGTAGGGCATCAGGCGACCGAGCGCCGTCACCGGCGATTCGTCAACACATAAAAAGTTGCCCAAATCAACTAAGGCGCCGAAATTCGCATGATCGACGGCATTGATCAATTGTTCGACACGCTCGCTGTCCTGGCAAAAATGACCGTGATTTTCTATCATGGTGCGGATTCCCTTGTCGGCGGCGTATTCGGTTACGGCGCGACATCCTTTTGCCAGGCGTGGCACGGCGTCGGCGAAACCGCGCGCACCGCTGGTGTCGGCTGGGAATCCACGCGTCGCATCATGGCGCATGCCGGGAACGCCCAGAATGGCGGCCACATCCACTTCACCTTTAACCCGTTCGATTTCGGCATCCAGATCGCCGCCGGAACCCTGCAGGAAGTCGGCGCCGATCGTGTAATTGACGATCGGGATACCGACACGCAGGCATTCGGCATGCAGTTTTTCGGCAAATACCGGTAGCGTTTCGCCTTCCGGAACCGCGATAGTGGAAAATTCCAAGGCTTCGAACCCCATTTCGTGTGCTTTGGCAGGAACTTCATCCTGACGCATTGCTCCCGAACGGACCAGTTGACTATAACTGTAAGAACTTACACCCAGTTGCATTAGCGAGCCTCCATGATTATATTAGCAGTTGTGTTGGAATGCGGAAGTATGTCAGAAAAGCTTCGGAAACGCAACCCGGTATTTGTCGGGTGAACGGATTCTGCTTGATTTTTTCGGCAATAAACTGTATCAATTACTGTTTCAAATGTAAGGAGACAACGGCGTGAACAACAAAAACGAACCACCACGCGATATTCCAGGCCTCGGTTTTAGCGACAGACTATTGACGGAAACGGAAGCGGCGAAGGTATGCGATGCTGCACTGTCCGAATGGTCCGTGGACGGGAAGAAGGTGTTGTTGATTATCCCGGATCATTCCCGCACCTGTCCTCTGGACTTGATGTTCCGTCTGCTATACGAGCGTCTGGCCCCGCGGGCGAAAGCGCTGGATTTTCTGGTTGCGCTCGGAACGCATCCGCCAATGAGTGAACAACGGATTTGCGATCGCGTCGGAATCAGCGTTGAAGAATGGCATACGAAATACCCTAAAGCGCGTTTTTTCAATCATCTTTGGAAAGATCCTGACCATCTGATCGAGGTGGGACGCTTGACACGGAACCAGATCAGTGATGTGACCGACGGCATGTTCGAGATGGATATCTCAATTACATGCAACCGAATGGTGCTCGATCACGATATCGGGATTATTGTCGGACCGGTCTTCCCGCATGAAGTGGTTGGGTTTTCCGGCGGCAACAAGTATCTGTTCCCCGGCATTTCCGGTCGTGAAATCATCGATTTCTTTCATTGGCTCGGCGCTGTCATCACTAATCCGGTGATTATCGGCAATAAATGGACGCCGGTACGCCGGGTGGTCGATGCCGCCGCACAACTGGTTTCGATGGAACGGCGTGCCCTGTGCATGGTGGTCAAGGGCGAGGAATTGGCTGGTTTGTATTACGGTACGCCGGAAGAAGCATGGTCGGCGGCCGCCGATTTATCGCGCGATATTCATATAGAGTATCATGATAAACCCTATCATACCGTGCTTTCCTGTGCTCCGGCAATGTACGATGACCTGTGGACGGGCGGCAAGTGCATGTACAAAATCGAACCGGTGGTTGCCGACGGCGGGACAGTGATTATATATGCGCCGCATATTAAGGAAATATCCGAAACACACGGCAGGGAATTGCACGAGATTGGCTATCATACCCGCGATTTTTTCCTTAAACAATGGGACGCTTACAGCCACTATCCATGGGGTATCCTTGCGCACTCGACTCATGTCAAAGGTATCGGCGCCTACGAAAACGGAGTGGAGAAACCGCGCGTGAATGTGGTGATGGCCAGCGGTATTCCCGAGGATGTCTGCCGTAAAGTCAACCTGGGTTACCGCGATCCGGCAACAATCCGGCTGGAAGATTTCGAAAACCGTCGCGACGAGGGCGTTCTGTGCGTGCCGAAAGCGGGCGAAATCCTTTACCGATGGCGCGATGCGCCGCCGGAACTGGGCGGCGCCGGTTAGGAATTAGCAATTAGGAATTTTTTATCATCGAAAAATAAGAAAGGAAAGATAGATGTCAAAAAAAGCGGATATCGGATTGGTCGGGTTGGCGGTAATGGGGGAGAATCTCATTCTCAACATGGAAAGCAAAGGTTTTACGGTGGCCTGTTTCAACCGTACGGTCAGTAAAGTGGATGACTTCATCAATGGCCGCGGTAAGGATAAGAAAATTATCGGTTGCCATAGTTTGGATGAGCTGGCGGCCAATTTGGAGCGTCCTCGTAAAGTGATGTTGATGGTGAAAGCCGGCAAACCGGTTGATGAATTTATCGAGATGGTGATCCCTCATCTCGAAGAGGGCGATATTATCATTGATGGCGGTAACAGCCATTTCCCGGATACGATGCGGCGGACGCGATATCTGTCGGAAAAAGGTCTTTTGTACATCGGCACCGGTGTTTCCGGAGGTGAAGAAGGCGCGCTTAAGGGGCCGTCAATCATGCCTGGCGGCAGTCCCGCGGCCTGGCCGTCGGTCAAACCCATATTTCAAGCCATTGCCGCCAAGGTTGAGGGCGATGTCCCGTGTTGCGATTGGGTCGGTAGCGATGGCGCCGGTCACTTTGTGAAAATGGTGCATAACGGCATTGAATATGGCGATATGCAATTGATTTGCGAAGCCTATCACCTGATGTCGGCCGGACTCGACATGAGTGCCGCCGAAATACACAAGGTGTTTGCCGAGTGGAACGAAGGCGTCCTCGACTCCTACCTGATCGAAATCACCCGCGATATTCTGGCCAAGACCGATCCCGATACCGGGAAACCGATGGTTGACGTCATTCTCGATACGGCCGGCCAGAAGGGCACCGGGAAATGGACTTCGCAGGCGGGCTTGGATCTCGGCATCGCTATTCCTCAGATTGCGGAGGCCGTGTTCGCACGCTGTCTGTCGGCGGTCAAGGAAGAACGGGTAGCCGCGGCGCCGTTGTTGACCGGGCCCAAATCCGGATTCGATGGCGACCGTGCGACACTGATCAAACATTTGCACGACGCGGTTTACGCATCCAAAATCTGTTCGTATGCCCAGGGCTACCAATTGTTGCGCGCCGCCGCGGCGGAATACGGTTGGGATCTGGATTTTGGAGGGATCGCGTTGTTATGGCGTGGCGGCTGCATTATCCGGGCACGCTTCCTGGGGGACATCAAGAAAGCGTTCGATCAAAATCCCTCGTTGGCCAACCTGTTACTGGATCCGTATTTCAGTAAAATTACCGCTGATTCCCAAAACGCCTGGCGTACGGTGATCAAGACGGCTGTCGATCTTGGCATTCCGATTCCGGCCATGAGCGCGGCGCTGAACTACTACGATGGCTATCGCTCCGAACGGTTGCCGGCGAACCTGTTGCAGGCGCAGCGCGACTATTTCGGCGCGCATACTTACGAGCGACTGGATAAACCGCGGGGCGAATATTTCCATACCAACTGGACCGGTACCGGCGGTACAACCAGTGCGCAGACCTACGTTGTGTAGCGCAGGCGCTAATCCGGTAATATCGTCAGTCGGGCGCGCAGTTCGTCGTCGACGTTGCGCGCCTGATAGCGTGCCAGGCGTTGTCGTTGCCGTGCGATGATCGACCGTCGCAACGGTAGATCACGAACCATGTGTTCGATCATTTCGGCGAGGGCCGGGTAATCTTTGCGGTCGGTCAGGACACCGGCGCCGTCCAGGGTTTCCGGAACGGCTGCCGCGCGGTAGGCAATGATCGGCAGGTCGAAGGCCATGCATTCCATGAGGGGGATGCAAAAGCCTTCGTGTTCACTCATGCAGACGAAGACATCGGCCACACGGTACACGGCGTTGAGGACATTCTGAGGAACACTGCCGAGAAAGTGTACATCACGCAGCCGCCATTCGCGGGCCAGCGACAGCAACCAGAAATAATAACGTTCCATACCTGACCACGATCCTGTCAGGAGCAGCCGCGAGTGCGGGTTAACCGCCTTCTGGTAATGCGCGAAAACGGCCAGTACGTGTTCAATCCGCTTGTTGGGCGCGCAACGACCAACAAAGAGAATGTTTGTCCGGCCATCGCGAAAACGGCGTAAATACGACCGGTCCGGCGTTTGATGCAACGTATTGAAATCCAGCGCGAGCGGGAAAACAGCGGGTTGCGTATATCCCATTTCAATCAATTCGCGAGCATTGAAGGCGCTGTCCGCCAGCACGATGTCCGCGGTTTGCGCCAGCGCTTTGACCTGTTCGCGGCCACGTTCCAGTTCCACGGCCATGGCCGGGTGGAACCATTGGAAATAATGGTGCGGTGTTACGTTATGATACAGAATAATCTTGGGACAGCCAAGTCCGGCAAAACAGGCATTGGAAGCGGATCCGATCGATAGATGCAACAACGCCACGGCGCCGTTTGCGCAGGCCGCCGGCGCTTCCGACAGATCGCGCGCCAGCGAACGCCATTCGGGCAGGATACGGCGTTGTTCGCAGAATATATCGGAAGCGTAACCCCATCCGCGGAAAAGGGTTTGCAGAACCCGTGCTTCGTTGCTGATGGCGTCGCCCCGCGCATAACCGGCAACAAATTGATGAATGGCCGTAACGGTCATGAGAGTCTTAGCTTACTGCTCCTCCGGAGGCTTCAATGCGTCCATATCGATGCCCTCGCGCTTCAGTTTTTCGTATACGTCCTCGTTGTTCGGGTCTTTCGTGTAACTTTTTTTCCAATACGCGATTGCTTCCTCCGTACGCTCCAGCGCGTGCAGCGCATCGCCAACGTGATCGATGATGGTCGGATGATCCGGCATCTTGTCCAATGCTCGTTTCAATGTTTCCAACGCTTTCTCGTAATGGCCTTGTTGATAGTAAATCCATCCGAGGGTATCGATATAGGCGCCGTTGTCGGGATCGGCCTCGAGCGCCAATTGAACCATTTCCTCGGCTTCATCAAGATTCATTGCCTTTTCCGCCCACATGTAGGCCAGATAATTGAACGCTTCGTGAATCTCGGGATATGCCTCGATCGAACGCCGGAAATGAAGTTCGGCGTCCGCGATACGCTCGACCCGTTCATAGGCGGCGCCGATCCAGAAATCGAAGCGGGTTGGCAATGCGAATTCGTCAGGATCCATCCTCTGTGCGATGGCGGCTGTTCTCTCCAAAGCCTTAACGGCATCCTGATGCTTTTCGATGGCGCTATAAGCCAAGCCGCGGTACATCCATGCCACCGCATCGTCGGGATAGTGTTCCGTGGCCTCGGCCATAATGGTGGACGCTTCTTCGGCGCGGCCATCCATTAGCAAAAGACGTCCGGCGCGCAGCCAGGCGATTAAAGGCGTATCGGGCATTTCGGCGACCGCTTTTAACGCGTAGTCGATGGCGCGCGCAAGGTCGTCGCCGGTTTCGTATATCCGTGCCAGGAGATCGGCGACGGTTGCCGGCTGTTCGGAAGCCTTCGGCCAACGTTGCAGGGCTTCGTATGCTTCATCGTGGCGTTCCAGCCTGGCGTATACCAGCGCCGTCATGTGGTGCGTATCGAGATTGTCCGGTTCAAGCGCCTGTAACGCTTCCAAAGGCGCCAAGGCATCGTTAAAACTTCCTCGCGAAATCAGAACGATGGCAAACTCCCTGAAGAAATGTGTCAGTGCCGGATCGGTAATGTCCTGACCGATGGCCTGTTCAACAATGTCCAGCGCGGCATCGGCATCGTCGGTTTCCAGCGCCGACATGGCCAGCCCGATATAGGGCAGGGGGTTGTCGGGTGCGTGTTGCAACGCGGCGTTGAACATCTCCTGTGCCCCGGCCGTATCACCTGCCCGCAACATGAGAAAAGCCAATCCAAGATATGGTTGCGGATCGGTTGGATCGATGCGTATGGCCTCGTCAAAATACAAGCGTGCCGCGTCCTGGTCACCGATGTCCCACAGCAAACGACCCAGTTCGTATTGCGCGCTCGACGAGTCGGAATGATAAGGCGCGGCCCATTGTAGCAACGCTTGGGCGCGTTCTTTTTCATCCAGCGCTGCCAGCGATTGGGTGGCCAGCACAACCAGCCCAAGATTTCTCGGTGACAAACGCGCCGCTTTTTCAAAAAAAACGGCCGCCATTTCACGGTTTCCCTCGAGTCCCTGGGCTAATTTACCCCGCGCAAAGTACGCCATCGCTTCGGCCAGATCCTTATCCGATTGCGATACAGCCGTCTCCGCGGATGGCGTCGGAACCGGCGGCCGCAACGATGTACAGCCGCCAATCAGAACGGACATTCCGAGCAGTGCCATGGTTCGGGTAGTTGCCGCCATAGTGCGCCGCTGTTTGAGCGTGTCGTGAATAGACAGGTTACTTGTTCTTGTGACGATTGGCGCGCATCTGTTTACGATGCTTGTGCTTCGACATTTTTTTTCGTCGTTTTTTCTTGATCGAACCCACGGGGTTTGCCCTTTCCGATTTACGGGATAACCTTGTTCAGCGGCACTTCTATAATACCTTCCGCGCCGTTATTTTTCAATGCTGGAATTAAATCGCGAACCAAACGTTCCTCGATGACGGTCTCGACCGCGATCCAGTCGGACGCGCTAAGCGGGTTAACCGTCGGCGCATGCAACGACGGTAGCAACCCGATAATGGCATCAAGATTTTTGCAGGCAACGTTAAGTTTCAGCAGTACACGCGTTTCCGCGGCCAGCGCACCCTGCAATAAAATTTTTAACTGCTCGATTTTCCGACGTTTCCATGCGTCTTTCCACGCTACGTGTCCGGCAATCAAACGGGTTGTTGACTCCAGTACCGTATCAATGATACGCAGATTGTGAGCACGCAACGAGGAACCGGTTTCCGTCAACTCAACAATCGCATCCACCAGTTCCGGGGTTTTTACCTCGGTTGCTCCCCAGGAAAATTCCAGATGCACCGCAATATTACGTTCGGCGAAATAACGACGCGTCAATCCTACAGCTTCGGTTGCCACACGTTTGCCGGCCAGATCGGCGGCGCAACGGTACGGAGATGCATCAGGAACAGCCAAAACCCAGCGTACCGGTTTTAATCCTTGCTTGGCATACAAAAGCTCCGTCACGTCAACCACGTCCGAACCGTTTTCGGTAATCCAGTCGTACCCGGTAATGCCCGCGTCCAAATGACCGGACTCAACGTAACGGCTGATCTCCTGCGCCCGCAATAGACGTATCCGCAATTCTTGATCGTCGACCGAAGGAATGTACGAGCGTGATCCGGCCTCAATATTGAAACCGGCTTTGCGCATCATGGTAAACGTCGCCTCCTGAAGACTGCCCTTAGGCAAGCCCAGAACAAGGCGCGAACCGTTGCCGTTTTCTGATTCCGCTGTCATTCCCAAAAAAACTCCTGATTACTATATGCAAAACGACTACTTATATCACAACACGAGATGAATGTCCATGTTTTTTCGTTAGACCATTTTTGATGAACGACACCCGACACCCGACACCCCGGCGATTCTTCGCCGCCGGGTAAACAGTGGGCGCATATCACTTGCGCCCGTGAACAATAATCGCCTGCTTGCTTTTTTTTGCGTTAACTGTTAGTGTGCTGTCCGGTTTTGCGGTCTGCGGTCTGCGGTCTGATTAGGATGATTTGATACCGCTAATTTGTGTGCAACTGAATTCAGAATGAGTCGTGAATTTAAAATCTCGTTTATGCCGGCGGAACGTACCGTTTATGTGCTTCCGGGCACGCCGTTAATGGAGGCGGCGGCACGCGCTGGAATCATTCTACAGGCGGCCTGTGGCGGGGTGGGGACGTGCGGCAAGTGTGTCATCCGGATTGTTGACGGTGAATGCGCGGCTTCGGAATCCGAAATTAAGGCGCTTGGCAGCGCGCGTATTGCGGCGGGTGATCGTCTGGCATGTATTGCTACGGTGTCGGCTCCGCTAACGGTGGAAATTCCGGAGACATCGCTTTTCGATGCGGATGCACGAATTCTGGTTGCGAATGACGACCGGGATACAGTCGCGGTTACCACGATCCATAAAACGTTTCGACGGTTACAGCCGCCGGAACACGGCGATTGCGTATCGGACTGCGACCGACTGTTGCAAGGGATGACGGTGCGGCAGGTGCGTCTGGATATGTTGCGTGCATTACCGGGCGTGTTGAGGAGGTCGAACTTCGAGGCGACGGTGGTTCAGTTCGATGACGATGTTATCGCGGTTGAACCAGGTGACACGCGTGATCGTTGTTATGGTCTGGCGTTCGATATCGGCAGTACGACGTTGGTGGGCACGCTGGTTGATTTGTTGACCGGCAACCAACGGGCGGTAACGGCGCGGATGAATTCCCAGGCGCGGTTCGGCGACGATGTTCTTTCGCGTATCCAGCTTTGCCGGAGCGAAACGGGCGGGCTTATCCGTTTGCGCGATGCTGTTGTCGGCGATTTAAACGATATGATCCGTGTTTTACTTTCGGAAAGCCGTGTGGCGCCGGAACACGTTTACCGGGTGGTGTTGGCCGGGAACACCACGATGCAGCAAATACTTTGCGGAATCGATCCATCCGCGCTGGGCGAGCTGCCTTTTGTTCCGGTTTTCAACCGAGGACTGGAGACGGATGCCGCCGCCATCGGCTTGCGGTTGCCTGCCGCGGCCGGTGTGTTCGTTTTCCCGCAAATCGGCGGTTTTGTCGGCGGCGACACGGTGGCCGGGATTCTGGCCGCCGGCATGTGGGAGGAGGGTGAATCGACGCTGCTGGTTGATATCGGGACCAACGGCGAGATCGTGCTGGCGCATGACGGCGTTTTGACGGCGACATCGGTAGCCGCCGGTCCGGCCTTCGAGGGCGCCCGGATTGTCAACGGCATGCGCGCGGCGGCGGGCGCCATCGAAAAGGTGACGACGGGAAACGATGGCGATCTGATGATAAACATTATCGGCAACCGACCCGCAACCGGTTTGTGCGGTTCCGCGTTGATCGATGCGGTGGCCGAGCTATTGTGTTGCGGCATTATTGACATGACCGGCCGCATCCTTCCGCCCGATGAATTGCCGGCGGACATACCGGCTGCATTGCGCGCCCGTGTTCGTGTGCAAACGGAAGATGATATCATGGTGATCCTGGCGCATCCGGAAGAGACCGCGAACCGTGAGCCGGTGTGTCTGTATCAAAAGGATGTCCGCGAATTACAACTGGCCAATGCAGCCATCCGGGCGGGTATCGACTTACTGTTGCGTCGCGCCGGACTGGAATCCCGCGATCTTTCGGTCATCATGTTGGCGGGTGCGTTCGGTAATTATATCCGTCGCCGGAATGCCGTTCGCATCGGCATGTTGCCGCCGTTAGCGCTTGATCATATCCGGTTTATCGGAAATGCCGCGTCGCTCGGCGCCAAGCGTGCGCTGTTATCGCGCGCTGCTATAAAAGCTGTTGATGTCATCCAGCAAGCAGTGAATCATGTCGACCTATCGCTGGATCCGGAGTTCCAGATGGCATTCAGCGAGGCCATGTTGTTTCCTGAACAGGACCGGTAACGAAAGTTTAAAGCTCGATCCGGAACGCCGCGAGGGATTCGATCTGGCCCGATATTTCTTGCATGACTTCGTCCGGTACACGCCGGTTGACCTTCATGATGGCCAGCGACCGGTCGGTGCGGGCATCGTGCGGGTTGCGGACATCCTCGATGTTAATACCGCTGGCGGCCAACGCGACGCCGATAGCCCCCAGAATACCGGGCCGGTCTTGGTACATAAAGTAAACACTGTGGCCATGGGGCTCAAAAAACAGGTTGTCGAATTCATCAATCCGGGTGACCATGAGACGACTTTCGGCCACGGTTCCGCGAACGCTGACTTTCTGCATGGCGCGGTTGCCGTCGGAACTCAGTAAGTCAATGGTAATCGAGCTTTCGTATCCCTTCGCGGGATCGGTTTCGCGATCGACATACTCGATTCCCATTTCCTTTAAATAGTGTAACGCCTCGGCATAGCTCAACGATCGGTCGAAATCCTCGTATAAAGCCGCCACGACGGGAACCATCAACCATTTGGCGTAGGGTTGCAGTTGACCGTAAAAACTCGTTTCAATTCGCCGTGGCTTCCCCTGGAGCGGCGATAGTTTGAGGCACATGCGCGACAACAGATTAGCCAGTTCACAAAACGATTCATCAAGACCCTCGGGAATGTCTCGATTGACAATGAAACTGGTAATCCCCTTTTCGTCGAATTCTATCAATTCATCCGCTGCCCGTCTTGCGGCCTGGATGTTGGCTTCCAGCGTGCTGGCCCCCAGATGCGGCAACATGATGTCGCTTATATCCGCCACGCTTTTCGGGCCGGGCGCATCCTTTTCATAAACATCGTTTAGAAAACGGAGATTTTTTTTGGCTTTGAACGCGCGTAAATCGCTCTCGTTAACAATGCCGGAACGGGCGCAATTAACCAGGATCGCACCGTCCTTGCAATGCTGTAACAGGTCGGAGCAGACCATGTTTTGGGTCTGATCGTTCTGCGGAACATGAAATGTGATGACGTCGGACTGCGCGAACAGTTCCGGCATCAGCACCAGATCGATGCCGAGTTTAGCAGCATGCTCTCCCGCGATGACCGGATCGCATCCCAGTAATCTAACCTCGAATCCGGTCAGTCGTCGCGCAACCATTTGCCCGATATTGCCGAGCCCAACAATGCCAACGGTTTTACCCGCCAGTTCGCGTCCCATGAACTTGCTTTTTTCCCACTTACCGTTTCGGCAGGACGCGTCAGCGGGAATTATCTTGCGCATATCCGCTAGAACCATTGCCAGAACCTCTTCCGCCACGGCGTTGGCATTGGCGCCAGGCGTGTTCATTACGTCGACACCGCGTTTGCGGGCATGTTTGCAGTCGATCGTATTGTATCCGGCGCCGGCGCGGATCACGACTTTTAAACGGGGCAGACTATCGATGATTTCCGCCGTGACCGGTTCACTCCGTACAATAACGGCGTAAGCGTCCGGATGGATGGCGCACAGATCCGCCAGATCGGTAGATGGATCGCTTATGACTTCGTAATTGCCGTTGGCGTTTAGCAACTCCGCGGCCACACCGTCCAGCTTGGTGGCTATGAGAACTTTTTTCATTCTCAGGGAAGATGATATATGACATCCGCGTTGGCGCGCAATTGCCTCAACAATTGGTCTTGCCGTTCACGGTGCGCTTTCTCTTGTAACCGCCCGGAGATATGTTCACGGACTTCATCCATGGGAGCCTGACGCGCCTCTTCGGTTTCAATGACCTGAATAAGGTGATACCCAAAATCCGTTTCGACGACATCTCCAATAGCGCCCGGTTCCTGACTGAAAGCGGCTTCTTCAAACGAAGGCACCATCTGCCCGCGGCCGAATTTACCCAGATCACCGCCACGCTGGCGGCTTGGACAATCCGAATGCGCGGCTGCAAGCTCGGCGAAATCGGCGCCTTCCTCCGTTAATTGGGTGCGGAGCGCTTGGATTGCCACCAGTTTCGCCGCGCGTGCAGCGTCATCTTCCGCGTCTTCCACGGTCAACAGAATATGTCGCGCCTGAACCATTTCCGGCATTTGAAATTCATTAACGTTTTCGTCGTAGTAAGCTTGGATATCTTCTTCGCTGGGCTCGGATACCGTTAACTCGTAAATGTCCAGAAGTTTCTCGTACGTCAACATATCGCTGATTGCATGACGTATCTCTTCCGTTGTCTGACCGGTAAGCTGCTCAATAGTCTGTTCGGGCGGTATTTGTTGCTTGAATTCCGCCATTTTGGCGTCGATTTCCGCTTCCGATGCGCTAAGCTCGTGTTGCGCGATCTCGTTCTTAATCAGACGTTGCCCAACGGCCATCTCCAGCATTGCCGGCATTTGTGCCTGCCAGAATGATTCAAGCTGTTCCGGCGGTATTTGCCGGCGGTAGGGCGCGAAACGTTCATCGAACATGGCGCGAACTTCCGCGACCATAATCGGGACGCCGTTTACCTCGGCTGCTTTCTCGTCATCGCCGGGAATGTTTGCCGTCGCGACCGGTGTTGTCACCGCGTCGTGTGTATGTTGCGGGACACCGGGTTCAGCCGGCATTGCGGCCTCGGGCTCGTCAGGCAAGGCCGGCGGTGGCGCTTCCATCGGCGATTCCGATGGCGCACACCCGACGGCTAAAACGCCGGTCAATGCAACAAGACTCCATGCTCCACGAATTTTTTCCATAATTTTTGTCATCGTTTTTCTGCTCCTTAGTTTGGCATGCCGAATTGATACGGAAAGATATACCGTTAAAAAAGAAACATTGTACGCCGATTACGCTTCAGGGTCAAGCACGATTATCGCGGATTGACTTTTCCGGCGTTTTTGGGCATATTATATCGGTGAATAGCTGATTATGAATCACCAGCATAACGATGAAGGAGAATACCTATGGGAACATCAAGATTGTTAACCAAAGCTCAAAGTCGGCCGCGTAAATCGGAAACTGAGAAACGCAAACGATTAAGAACTCAGAAACAAAGGCTTATCGCTGCAGGCATGGATGAGGCGGCGCTTCGCTCGATGAACGCGGCTGAAATCAGGGCAGCCCTGCGGCGGGCCGCGCGCGTCAGCGTTGCCTCGATATCTATGTCATGAAGGCGCTTTGTGCCCTGAATCCGTCGTCAGCAGGCGGATTCGGCATTAAATGCTGGCCGCGAATCGCCGAGTTACTGCGCCAGCACGGGATTGATTATGTTTTACTGGCGGATTGTGATGTCCCTATCGGCGATCAGGTCAGATGTTTTTTAAAAGATAATGGCCTGAAGAATATCGATGTTGTTGTGGGGATTGGCGGCGACGGCACGCATTCGATGGTGATTCAGCAGTTGGTTGTCTGGATGGATGCCGGGCAAGGACGAACGTTGCCGCCGTATGCATTTATTCCGCTCGGCACCGCCAACGACATCGCCAAGTCGCTGGGATTCCATGTCGGAGCGGCGTTTTCGGATCGCGACTTGGCGCGGGCGGTTTCGACGATCGGGCATGGCGCCGATTACCGTATGGACCTCGGCGTGGTCAATGGAACGCCGTTCGCCGACGGGTTCACAATTGGACTGGATCCCAATATTTTGCGTGAACGTAACGTTCAGAAAAAGAGATTGCACGCCTTGCGTTTTCTGTTTCAAGGCCCCATTGGCGGTAATCTGCTCTATACGATTTGCACCGGATTGAGGTTCTGGCGTCAGACGCAACGTGACGTCGACGTGAGCGTTGACGGCCATCGCTGGTACGCCGGCCCGATGATTAATTTGGTCATCAACAACATGCGCGTTTATGCCGGCGAATTCGAGTTTCACCAGTCCGCCTATGCCAACGACGGGTTGCTTGATCTCGTATTGTTTACCGGACAAAGAGATTATTTGCGTAGCTATGTTTTGGCCTTGCGCAATTATCCTCGCGGTTTACGCCGGCTGGCCAAACATCTGAATCGGAACCTGCAACATACGCAGGGACGCCGGTTCGACGTGCGCTTGTCGCATTCGGAACCCGCGCAGATCGATGGCGAAGAATTCCCGGGTTCCGATTTTTTCCGCGTATCTGTCCGTGCGGGAGTGGTGCCGATAAAAATTCCCGCCGAACCTTTGTAGCGAGCGGCATGACAGCATTCGGAACGGTATATATTCCGCTTCGGGATACACCGGCAACGGGGTTGCGGGTATTGCGCGATCCGGTTGACGTGATCCGCGCGGATACCGTGGCTGAAGTGGGCGGAGCGCTCGACCGGATCATGGACGGCGTGCGGCTTGGATTGCGGGCCGCGGGTTGGATAGCCTATGAGGCGTCTCCGGCGATGGATTCCGCGTTGATCACCCATCCGGTCTGCCCTGTGCCGCGGGTATGGTTCGGTCTGTACCGTCGGGAGGAACGCGTAACCATTGCGGAACTGGAGCGGCGGGTGCTTCCGTTCCGTATGGGGCCGTGGAACCCATCGATTTCAGAAGCCCGGTATTTGAACGATCTGGCGCGTATTCGGCGCGCTTTGGCGGCGGGACAGACGTATCAGGTCAACCACACCATGCGCTTGCACGCGGCGTTCGATGGCGATACGGTCGCATTATTTCTGGCCCTTTATCGCGCGCAACCGTCGCCGAATGCCATGTATGTCGATGCCGGCAATACGGTCCTGGCCTCCGTGTCGCCCGAGCTTTTTTTGCGTCGGCACGGCAACTGTCTTACGTCGCGCCCGATGAAGGGTACGGCGCCGCGCGCGGGACGCGCGGAAACCGATGCGAAACGCGCGCGAATGTTGCGTGCGTCCGCCAAGGATCGCGCCGAGAACGTGATGATTGTTGATATGATCCGCAACGATATGGGTAGAATTTCAGAAGCCGGTTCGGTACGCGCACGCCGTTTGTTTGCCGTCGAAACCTATCCTACCGTGTTGCAGATGACGTCCACGGTTACGTCCAGGACGACGGCGGATTGGCCCGCCGTCATGCGCGCCATGTTCCCTTGTGCATCGATAACGGGGGCGCCCAAGGTGCGTACCATGCGCCTGATCCGCGAGTTGGAAACAACGCCCCGCGGTGCGTATACCGGTTGTATGGGCTATATTACCAGTCCGACGGCATTCCGCTTCAACGTGGCCATTCGTACGGTGACGGTGAACCGTCGCCGGAAAACGGCGGATTATGGTGTCGGTGGCGGTATTGTCTGGGATTCGCGAGGCGATCGCGAATACCGGGAGTGTTTGTCGAAAGCCGCCGTGCTGAAAGGGATCGGGCAATGACGGCAATCAGGCGGCCTTGGGAGAACGGTCGGCGGGCGTTGCCTTCTGATCGCATACCATTTTTCGTGTCACTTTGAAATTTGTCAAATCATGGCGTTGAGGAACCTCGAACATGACGTCAAGCATGACTTGTTCGATTAAGGTGCGAAGCGCGCGGGCGCCGGTTTTTTTCCGCGCCGCTTTCCTCGCCAGTTCCTGAAGCGCATCGCTGGTGAAGGATAGTTTGACGTTCTCCATGGCCATCAACTTCTGATATTGCCGCACCATGGCGTTCTTCGGTTCGGTCAGAACCCGTACCAGATCGTTTTCATCCAGCGGATTCAACGTCGAGACGACCGGCAGACGGCCGACGAATTCCGGGAGTAATCCGTAATGGAGCAAGTCTTCAGGCTCGATGGCTGTGGATGTTCCTTCGTCGCCATTGTCCGCCGTTGCTCCCCCGAATCCGAGCACCTGGCGACCCAGTCGGCGTCGCACGATGTCGTCCAGCCCAACGAAAGCGCCGCCGCAAATAAAGAGTATTTTGTCGGTATTGATGGGCAGGTATTCCTGCTGTGGATGTTTACGGCCACCCTGCGGCGGAACGTTTGCCACGGTGCCTTCAAGAATCTTCAGCAGCGCCTGTTGCACGCCTTCTCCGGAAACATCCCGGGTAAGCGATACGTTTTCCGTTTTACGCCCGACCTTGTCGATCTCGTCGATATAGACGATCCCTATTTCCGCGCGCGCCACATCGCCGTCGGCTGCCTGAATCAAGCGCAACAGGATATTCTCGACGTCTTCGCCGACATAACCGGCTTCCGTCAATGTGGTGGCGTCCGATATGCTGAAGGGAACATCCAGACAACGCGCCAGCGTGCGTGCCAGCAGCGTTTTGCCGCAACCGGTGGGACCGACGAGTAGAATGTTGCTTTTCTCTATCTCGACATCGCGGAATTCGGTATCGTTCTCGAAACGCAAACCCTGGCGCAGCCGTTTGTAATGATTATATACGGCGACCGACAACACCTTCTTGGCATGTGTCTGCCCGATAATGTAGTCATTTAGCAGCGCATTGAGTTCATGCGGCAACGGGATCTTGAGTTTCGTGACGTCCACCGACTTCGCGTCGCCGTCTTTCTTCCGTTCCGATGCATCGGCTTGTGGTGATGCGTCCGAATCCATGATCTGGTTGCACATCATCACGCAATCGCTGCAAATGTTAACGTCCGGACCCTTGATTAATTCGGGAACCTGGTTTTGACTGCGACCGCAGAAGGCGCAGTAATTCGTTCGGTTGTTCTTCGTGGCCATGGGATAGTTTCCGTGTTTCGTGCGTTATTTCTCGTTTTTCGTTTCCGCTTTCGGTTGTCGATCCACCGTCATGACGTCATCAATCAGCCCATATTTTTTGGATGCTTCCGCGGACATGAAAAAATCGCGATCGGTATCGCGAACGATGGTCTTCAGCGGTTGCCCGGTATGGAAGGCTAGAATTTCGTTGAGCCGGTCGCGGGTGCGCAGTATTTCTTTTGCCTGGATGCTGATGTCGGACGCCTGTCCTTCGATTCCGCCCCATGGCTGATGAATCATGATGCGGGCATTCGGCAGGGCATACCGTTTACCCTTGGTGCCGGCGGCCAGCAAAACGGCGCCCATGCTGGCTGCCTGGCCGACGCAATAGGTGGCTACATCGCAACGCAGAAACTGGATCGTGTCGTAAATGGCCATGCCCGCCGTGACCGAGCCGCCCGGCGAATTTATGTACAGACTGATATCCCGGTCCGCTGCTTCGCTTTGCAGGAATAGCAGTTGCGCGATCATCAGGTTACTGATTTCGTCGGTTACCGGAGATCCGAGAAATATAATGCGGTCTTTCAATAAACGCGAGAAAATATCGTAGGCGCGTTCTCCTTGACCGCTTTGCTCGATGACGACGGGTACCAGGAACTGGTTTTCTTTCATGATGACGTTTTTTCCTCTTCTGATGGTTTGTCGGCATCGCCAGCGTCGGCGCCGCCGGGAGTAATACGGGTGTTTTCGAGCAGATATAGGGTGGTTTTGGTGCGGCGCAACTGGTCCATCATTTGCCGCGAGGCGTTCCGTTCTTTTATGGTTTTCAAAATGTCGGCTTCGGACATGCGGTAGTTTGCGGCCAGACCGGATATGTGTCGCGAAAATTCATCCTCGGATACCACGATCTTTTCGGTGGCCGCGATGCGGTCCAGAATGATGTTGATCTTGACCCGTTCCTGAGATGTCCGTTCAGCCCAGCGCATGATATCGTCGCGGTTTTCCTCGATTTTTTCCCGCGGAATCCCTTGCCGGGTAAAATCCTGTACCAGATTCTGAATCGCCGTTTCGTTTTCTTCCGCAAGCAGCGATTGCGGAAGTTCATCGATCCGGGTATTGTCCAGTAAATGACGGATGACGGCCTCGTGCCGGCGCCGCCGCTCGTTTTCGGCCGCGGCATGTTCAAGTTGCTCGCGCAATATTTTCCGTAATTCCGCTTCATCCTTTACCTTGATTTCATCGAAAAAGTTCTGATCCGGTTCCGGTAATTGTTCTTCGCGCACGGTTTTGACGCGAACCTGATATACCACGGTTTTGCCGGCAACGGTTTTCAACGGATGATCTTCGGGAAAGGCAACCTCGATACGGCGTTCTTCATCTTTGCGTACGCCCAGCAACGCGTCGTGGAATCCTGGAAACAATTCGCGTTCGCGTATCAGGGGCAAGCTGACATCCCGTCCGGAACACAGTTCGCGGCAATCTCCGGCTATTTCCTCAAGCGAATCCCCGTCGCTGGAACCGTCGTAATCGAAGCAGACCAAGTCATGTTCGACAGCGGGCCGATCGACTTCGGGATAGCGGGCGCGCCGCCGGCGTATATCCAGCAACGCGGCATCGACCCCGGCATCGGTTGTCGGCGCCGTTTCATCGGCTAACGCGATGGCATGGTAATCCGGAGTATCGAATTCAGGCGCCAGATCGACAGTGACCTTGAATGCCATGTCCTGTCCCGGCGCCGGTGTTTCCGGTGTGATGTCGATGATGTTGACCGGCTCGACACGCTCCTGTTCGACGGCCTTCCGGTAATACTCGGGAAGCAACTGGTCGCGCACCTGTTCGGCGATGGGTTTGGCGTAACGCCGTTCCACCATGGCCCGCGGCGCGCGCCCGGGTCGGAAACCCGGCAGACGCGCTTCGCGCATGAATTGCTCGGTGACGGTGTCGAACGCCGATTGCACCGCATCGGCGGGTATGTCGACATGCATGATTTGACGGCAGGGACCGTCGGCTTCGGTTGTGACTTTCATTACGTGTATATTTAACCTTTCCGTTAACCTATCGGCAGAATCAAAAAGAAACGTCCATCCTATCCTTTAAACCATCAAAACGCGAACCAAGCCTTACTCCTTCATAGCCATCAGAAATTCCGCGTTGCTCTTGGTCTTTTTCAAGCGGTTGACGATAAGTTCCATGGCTTCGACCGCCGGAATTCCGTTAATTGCTTTACGAAGGATCCATATCTTAGCCAATTCATCCGGATGAAGCAATAATTCTTCTTTACGTGTGCCGGATTTTTCGACGTTGATCGACGGGAAAATGCGTTTGTCGACCAGATTCCGGTCAAGACATAATTCCATATTGCCGGTTCCCTTGAACTCTTCGAAAATCACTTCATCCATACGGCTGCCGGTATCGATTAATGCGGTAGCGATGATTGTCAGGCTGCCGCCGTCCTCAATGTTGCGTGCCGCTCCGAAAAACCGTTTGGGTTTGTGCAATGCGTTGGCGTCGACACCGCCCGAGAGGATTTTCCCGCTGTGCGGTTGCGTGGTATTGTATGCCCGTGCCAAGCGGGTGATACTGTCGAGCAGTATGATGATATGTTCACCGCATTCCACCCGGCGTTTGGCCATTTCCACAACCATTTCAGCCACTTGAATATGGCGTTCCGGCGGTTCGTCGAAGGTAGAACTAAGTACCTGCGCCTTGGTGTTGCGCATCATGTCCGTGACTTCCTCGGGCCGTTCATCGATCAGCAGGACGATCAAGGTCGCGTCCTCGCGATTGGCGGAGATGCTGTTGGCTATTTTCTGCAGCAAAACCGTTTTCCCCGTGCGTGGCGGCGCCACGATCAGGCCGCGTTGCCCGCAGCCGATCGGCGTGAACAAATCCAAAACCCGCATCGATATCTCGGTCGGGTCCGTCTCGAGGATAATGCGTTGATCTGGAAACAGCGGCGTCAGATTTTCAAAGGGAATTTTCGCCCGAGCCTTTTCCGGTTCCTGACCGTTGATCCGTTCAACCTTGTATAAAGCAAAAAAACGTTCTTTCTCCTTGGGGGAACGTATTTCGCCTTCGACAAAGTCGCCGGTACGCAGGGAGAAGCGTCGGACTTGTGCCGGCGACATGTAGATGTCTTCCGGGCATTGCAGATAATTGAACTGCGGCGAGCGCAGGAAACCGAATCCGTCCGGCATCGTTTCAAGAACGCCGCGACCGAAAATCGAGCCGCCTTTGCGCGCCGTTGCCTTGAGGATTTCAAAGATCAATTCATGCTTGCGCAACGCACCCAGCTCAACCAATCCGAGATTCTCGGCAAGACTCAGAAGTTCGGGCACCGAGAGTTTCTGCAATTCGTGTAAGAATACGGCGGGCGGTCTTTCATGCGGCGGAATATCGGCGGCCGGGGTTTCGTCAATGCTGGGATCGTGCTGTTTTGGCGGCGAGTCCGCACCGTTGTTTGGATACTGTTGCGCAACGTTCCCTGAATGATTGGCGCCCGGTTTGCCGTCGTTTCGCTTGCCGGGGCGCGGACGGCTGCCGCGCGGGAATCGGCGATGATGCCGGGAACCGGAACGTGGGTCGCTGCCTTGCTGTGATCTTTCGTCCATGATAATCTTCCTCTGATTATATAATCCGTCGCCAAACGGTTTCGACCTGACGGCGTAGCCAGGGCGGTTCACCGTTATTGTAAAACACGATGTCCGCGCGCAATATCTTTTCGGTCAACGGCCATTGTGCGCGGCACCGTTCTTCGATCTCACCGGCAGACCAGCCGCGCTGCCGTAATCGCCGGCGGCAAATATGCGCAGGCGCCGCAACGCAAACTACATGGTCCCAGTCCCGCGAACGTTCGCCGGTTTCAAAAAAAAGCGGGATCAGGGCGGCGGCTGCCGTCGCCCCGTGTTTTTGTTGTTCATCCAGCCAGTGCTTTACGCGACGCTTGATTTGCGGATGCATCAATGCGTTAACGTAAGATAAAGCCTCCTTGTCGTTAAATATCAGGCGCCCCAGGCGGCGTCGGTCAATGTTGCCGTGTGCGTCGCATATACCGACGCCGAACCGCCGCAACACGGCGGCATATAAAGGCGTGTCTTTTGCCAATAGCGCATGAGCCACAGCGTCCGTATCGCAAACCGTACACCCCAAATCCCGTAAAAAATCGCCGCACAGACTTTTGCCGCACGCCATACCGCCGGTGATGGCCAAACGTCTCATACGGGTAATATCCAGACGCCCATAATCAGGCGGTACAATGATGCAATGCGGACCGGCATCCGACGGGTGTAAAGCGGTAAAACACCGCGTTTTGAAAGGAAAAACATAGTATCAAGGTATCAGATCGCGTTTTCGCGATTGAAAACGTCCTTCCCCCTCCTGTCGGCCATGGTAACCTGGATACCGAATGCTTATTCCTTAATGTTACCGCCGGGAATTGAGAAAGGAATCAATGTGTTCACGGCATAGTATGCCATATAATTTCAATTTGTCAACCCCAGCATGCCCTGTTCTTCCGGTTTCGCGGTCTGCGTCTTTTCAGGCGCCAGCGATTTCATATCATAACGGTTGAAAAAATCTTCTAACGCGCTACGGGGTGGGGTACGGCATTCCAGATCTTGCCATGACCGCGGTTCAACAGCTAGATCGCGACGCAGGGTCATCAGCTCGACATTACGAGTTACAAGCTCACGATTTTCGCGCAACGCTGATTGTATCGATTCGGGACGGATCGTATCCAGATGTTGCCACAAGGTTTCCAGTTTTCCGTGTTCTTGCAGTAAACGCGCCGCCGTCTTGGGACCGATTCCCGGTACGCCGGGAATATTGTCGGCGCTGTCGCCGATCAAAGCCAGCCAGTCCACAATCTGAGAAGGTTCAACACCGGTTTTCCGGAGTACTTCGGCCGCGTCCGTCCGCGACGGTTTCCCCGTCGGCGATATCAGGGCGACGCGTGATGACGTGAGTTGGAAAAGGTCTTTATCGCTGGAGACAATCAAAATTTCGGGTGCGTCGTCAGATGGTAACCGCTCGATCAGCGAAGCGATCACATCGTCGGCCTCTTCGCCGGCGACTGAAACAACCGGGATGGCGGCGGCGCACAGATATTCAAGAACATAATCGATCTGCTCGCGTAATGTCGCCGGCATGGGCGGCCGCTGTGCCTTGTAACTTTCCAATAGACGCATGCGTTTGTCCGGCAGTCCGGCATCGAAAGCGACGGCGGCATGTGTCGGGCTCCAGCAACGCAGCAACTGCTGCAGCATACGAACGAAACCCAGCAGTGCATGCGTGTGACGACCGTCGCGTGCGGTCATGACCGGCAGGGCAAAAAATGCCCGGTACAACAATCCGTGACCGTCGAACAGTAGACAACGGGGGCGGCAAGAGGGTGGCGTTTCACGGCCTTCAGTTGTCATCGACAGTGGGCGCGACCATGTCCGCGGAACGCGGTGACCGTATCGCTCGTCCTGCCGGGTCAACAAGGCGCGCGGTAACGAAAATCAGCAGATTCCGTTTCTGACTCTGTTTGTACGAGCTGCGGAATAAGGCTCCCAGCAGCGGCAAGTCGCCCAGGAACGGGATTTTGTCTTCCGCGCTAATCAGATGTTCGGTAATCAAACCGCCCATGACAACGGTGGCGCCGTCATAGATGGATATCTGAGTGTTCAGCGTTCGGGTCGGGAAGAACGGCTGTTCCATGTTGGTTTGCTGTTCGGATCCGTCGGCGCGGCGTACCACGGCGCCGTAATTACGCCAGATAGGTTCGTCGGTTACTTCGGGACGCAATGTCAGGTTGATCGTGTTGTTGTCGGGACTGACTTCCGGCAGAACGCTGAGGATAACGCCGACTTCGCGTGTTTCGAACATGGTTGGGATGGTAAAGGCATCCACGACCACGACCTGCCCGTCCACACTGCCGGTAATTTCCCGAATATCGTAGTCGGTGGGATAAATGTATTCGGTAACCACCCGGATATTGGCTTCCTGCCCGGCACGCGTGGTGACTTTAGGGGCCGAAAGAACATCGGCATGACCCTTCTGAGCCAGGGCATTGACGATCAGCGAAAATTCCGGATTGGTCAAAACACTGGAAATCGTCATGAGGCTGCCCAAGGTTCCGTCACCGCCACCAACGGGCAATTCCGCGCCGGCGGCGCCGAAACGAAGACCGCGC
>PWZG01000522.1 GCA_003567575.1 PVC group bacterium
ATTACGGTTACATCGGGAGAAGTTCCATGCAGCAGTATATCGCGGGATGCGAACCAGGCGCCATGCGGTCCGTCGGATACGATCACGGCAGCGTGGTCGATTGCCAGTCGCCGGATCGTTTGTTCAACAGCCGCAACGTCGGGCAACGGTTTGCCGGCCAGTTGTTCCAGTTCGCGGCGATTGGGCTTGATCACGTCAGCTTGAGCCGCGCCATGGATCAGCGCATCGCCGGCTGCGTCCAGCACGGTCGCGCAACCCGTCTCGCGAACCACGGCAAGCAGTCGGCGATAAACATCGGCGGGAAAACGCGCCGGCAGCGAACCGCTTACCACCGCCACCGGTACGCCCGCAACAACGTCTCGCACATAAGAAAACAAACGCTCCGGCTCGAACTCGAGATCGACGAATCCCGGCCGATTGAACTTCATTTCGCCGTTCGTTGCGCGGATCATCAGATTGGTACGTAAATCACCGGGAACCACGAGAAACCGCGGCGTCATGCCCATCCTGCGTATTTCGGTTTCGAACCGGCCGGCATCGGCAGCGCCCGATAATCCGGCAACAACGACCGATTTACCGTTGGCCAACAACGTTTTGGCAACATTAATGCCTTTACCGCCGGCGGTAACGGTTTCCGCCGCCACACCATGGACGCCACCGTATTCCAACGGGCCCTCAATCAGCAGGGTACAATCCCAGGCTGGATTAAGGGTCAGTGTCACAAATTGGCAACCGTCGTGCGGCATGACATATCATCCTGGAAGCGTACATTAACGGCGCCCGCCGGCGCCGGTGCGAGAGAATACAGATCCGCGAGATTATTGCTTTGCGCGGTCGAAGAATAAATTACGTCAATTATCGGATTTGGTAAAGATTAAACGTAATGTCAAGGTTCACGGTTGGTGATTGGTGGTGTCCGATAAATGGTGTGAATCAATCCGGTGTCATCCCGAGCTTGTCGAGGGATCTGCGTCCGTCGCGGAGTGCCGAGATTCCTCGACTTCGCTCGGAATGACAATGCTTTTCGAATGGTTTCCGCGGAATTATCGGACAGCACACTCGAAGTCTGAAAAAACCATGAACTATGCGCCCGCAAAAAAACCTGTCCTTGCGAACCGTTTCATAAATGTTATGATACCCGGCTGCAAGGTAACGATGCGGAAGTACTTCCCGTCTCATTATTGTCTCGACCAATGCTCTTCCGGCCGAGGACCCGCCGCGGGCGGGCAGGCGGCCGGTTCCTCAAGGATGGAGACGGCGGTCTCGGCCGTTTTGCTGCGCAGGCAGAGACCGTTTTGAGACGATTCGTAGCGTGCTACGTATCCATCTTCGGCGACGGCAGGGGCCGGTCCAGGCTCTTGGGCCGCCCGCGCCACACGACACGGAAGGGGCGCCCCAAGGGTCTGGGACACCCCTGCGGACAAAGCGGGTTCGGTCATGCTACGGCATGCCACATCAACAACTGAAAGGAACCAAATAATGCAGAAGAAACGGCATCGAGTGGCTATTCTTGGTTGCGGTAGCGTGGCGAGTTTTCATATTGAAGGCTGGAAATCGTGCAGCGACGAAATCGAAATCACGGCTTTATGCGATATTAATCCCGAGCAAATCGCCAAGTTGAAACAGAAATGGGGCGCCATTTGCGGAAACGCGGCCGAGTACACCGATTATCGCGAAATGCTTGCCAGGGAAAAGCTCGATATTGTCTCGATTTTGACGCAAGGCGATTTACATTACGAGCTGACCGCCGCCTGTCTGGCCGCGAAAACGCATATTTTCATGGAAAAACCGGTCGGCTACTCGCTGCAGGAAGCCCGGCGCTTCAAATATCTGGCCCACGAATATCCCGACCTCAAGGTAGGCATTGCCTACTCGATGCGATATCATCGCCCGTTCATGGATCTTAAAGCGCTCATCGAAGCAGGTACCCTGGGTCGCATTTTAACCGGAGAGATATCGTACAGTCATCCACATCAGATGTCCGATGCGCCGGTTGCGAAAAAGGAAGCGGATGCAGACGATGGCGCGCCCGATCTTTCCTATCTGAAACAACAATCCGATATCGCCGGCGGCGACACGACCCTGGCCGGCCGGTCGCAAAAGCGTAATCCGTACACCGATCACGGCAATAATTATATCGAATCGTCGACGCTGACCCATTCAACCCATCCCTGGGATATGGCGCGTTTTTTGTTCGGCGAACCGCGCGAAGCTTTTTCCACCAATGCCCTGTGCATGCGGGAGGATGCCGCGGGTATCCAAATGGGTATACTTTGGATGCGGTCGGGCGCGCTGGTCCATGTGCTGGCCGGGATTACCAATGTTCCGAAAGTCGGTGGCAACCAGCATCAATTCGTCCAGGTACATGGCACGCTGGGCAGCGCCTGGCTGATGCGGGATATGTACGAACCCTACGAACGGCATGCCTGGTACCGTACCGATGGCGAAATCCAGGAAGCGCCACGGACCACCGATCTGCCTGAAAGTTCGCACGGCGTCGTGATCCGGACCCGCAATTTTCTCGATGCCATCGCCGGTAAAACCGAGTTGATCTGTTCCATGGCGGATGGCGCCCGCACCACCGATCTGTTGCACGCACTTTATCTGAGCGAACACACGCAAACCCGCGTCGCCGTGCTGCCGGCTGCGAAGACCGGATAAATTCGGACTTATGAATCAGGCTTGAGAAGTCTGCGCAGCATGATACAACCCGGCATTCCGTACTTACCGGATTCGGGGGGGGCGGATCGGTGTCGGGGGTCGAGTGTCGGCACCGCTGCCGGAGTCGACAAAGCAGTTCGACGAAGCGTAACCGACGAAGTGTGGCGACGAAGTGTAGGGACTAAGCGTGACGGCTGACCAGGAAATTCTTTCCTCAAAAGTTTCAATATGCATGATCAGGCCGGCGGCCGGGGTTTGTTTGAGAGAACATTCGTAAAACACTGGAAAAACGAAACATAACATTTTGGTCTATCCACCCCGAAAAACCTGATTTCGCCGCGAAATCACGAGGCACCACTTGTTTCTTAACAACAATTGACTTGCATAATCCTTCCATTTCTGGCAACATGCGCGAATGGGAAAACCAACCTTTGTAGGTATTGCGCTGAAGCTGCTAGATATATCCAACAACAAATGGGTCGCATCCGCTGCCCATATCAGACCGGACCAGGAACCCTGAGACAACGGGATTCCAAAAGCCGGAGACACCTTATGAGTTACGAATCCAGCGACAATCATGAGATCGGCGCCCGCGATCTCACAATGCAAAAAGCAATTAAACGGCGTCTGGCCGAAGTGGAGAAGAGGAACCGCTGCCTTCTGGAAGCATTGCCGGACATGATTTTCGTCTTTGACGAGCACGGAACATACCGTGATTACCAGGCGCCCGATCCCAGTCTGCTGGCGACGTCGCCGGAACACCTTGTAGGCCGAACCGTCAGCGATATCTTGCCGCGGGACATCGCCGATCGGTTTCTGCCGGTGATCAAGGATGTGCTGAAAACTCAGCGCCTGCGCCTTTTCGAGTATGCGCTCAAGCAGAAAGACGGACGGCAGCAGTATTTCGAGGCCCGGATTATGCCGATGGACCGGCAAAACGTGATGACACTGGTGCGCGACGTCACGGAGATGAGACAATCAATGCAATCGCTCCGGCAGTTCAAAATTCTCTTCGACCAAGCCGACATCTGCATGGCGATCGCGACCCCGGACGGAATCATGACCTCCGTCAATGACGCGATGGCTGACGCGCACGGCTATTCGGCCGCCGAACTGATCGGACAACCTATACGGATATTTCACAGCGAAAAGCAGATTCCGGTCATGCAAAAAAACTTTGATCGTCTATTGCGTAACGGATCGTTCAGCGCGCAGACGATCCCGCATTGCCGGCGCGATGGCAGCGAGTTCGTGATGCTGATGACGGCATTCGTGATGCATAACGAAGAAGGTCAGCCATCCGCCCTGGCCGTGACCGCCATGAATCTTTCAGATCTGAAAAAGGCGGAAAGCGTCAATATTCAGATGACCGCCGCCATCGAACAGGCCGACGAGATTCTCATGCTGACCGACAAGCAAGGGATCATCACGTATGTGAATCCGGCCTTCGAACGCATCACCGGCTACACGCGGCAAGAAGCGGTCGGAAAGTATACGAGTCTGCTCAAAAGCGGCGAGCAGGACGACGCGTTCTACCAAAAACTATGGCGAACGATCACGGCCGGCAGAGTTTGGGAGGGGGTTATGATCAACCGCCGGAAGGATGGGACCACCTATACGGAATCCGACAGTATTTCGCCGGTGCGCGATGAGAACGGCGACATTGTTGGTTTTGTGGCCGCGAAAAAAGACATCAGCGAGCAGGTCGCGCGCGAGGAACAGTTGCGTCAGGCCCAGAAACTGGAGTCGGTGGGGCGGCTTGCGGGGGGGGTGGCGCACGACTTCAATAATATGCTGCAGGTGATTCTAGGTTCGGCCGAATTGGCGTTGTCCGAAAGCGATTTGACGGCTAACTTACGCGTCGAACTCGAAGAAATTATGGGTGCGGCCCGGCAGTCAAGAGATATTACCCGGCAACTGCTGGCATTCGCACGCAAGGAGGCGATTACGCCTCACGCCCTCGATTTAAATGCCGCGATCGATAATCTGCTGGATATGTTGCAACGTCTGATCAGCGAAAACATTGACCTGCGCTGGCAGCCCGGTACGAACCTGTGGCCTGTATTCATGGATCCAAACCAGATTGATCAGGTCCTCACAAACCTTGTCATCAACGCGCGCGATGCCATCCCCGACGTGGGGAAAATCACCATTGCAAGCGCCAATACCACGATCAGTGAAGCGCAATCGAAAACCACGGAGGGCGCATCTCCCGGCGACTATGTGCGACTGACCGTGGGCGACAACGGGCGAGGGATGGACCAGGATACGATGCAACATGTTTTCGAGCCGTTCTTTACGACGAAAAAAGACGGCCAGGGAACGGGGCTGGGCCTGCCCACCGTATACGGTATAATCCGGCAGAATGCAGGCTTCGTCACCATTGAAAGCGTCCCCGGGCAAGGCACCGAGGTTAATCTTTTCGTTCCCCGTCATCACGGCGAAGTTGCACAATGGCAGTCCGCAACCGACCGCGCAAGCGGAAGAAGAGGAAAGGAAACCGTGCTCCTCGTCGAGGATGAGCCGAGCGTACTCAAGTATACAAAACGAATTCTCGATCGCCTGGGCTATCATGTGCTGCCGGCGGAAACGGTTGAGGAAGCCATGCGCCTGGCGCAAACGCATGAAGGCGCGATCGATCTACTGCTGACGGACGTCATCATGCCGACCATGAACGGAAGAGATTTGGCGGATCGTGTGCAAGCCTTGCGTGCCGGCATAAAGTGCCTGTACATGTCGGGCTACACCGCCGATTACATCACGGACCAATGGGTGCTGGACTCGAATGTTCACTTCATTCAGAAACCATTTTCGCTTTCCGATCTGTCCGCGAAGGTACGCATGATTTTAGATAATTAAGCGTTAATTCCTTGCGTATCGACCGCGTGTTGTCGCGCCAGGAATTCGGCCAGCAAGCGGGCGGTATGCGAACGTTTCGGTTGCATCGCCACGACCTTGGCCGGTGGTCCTTTCGCCACCAGACGTCCGCCTTGATCGCCGCCTTCGGGACCCAAGTCAAGGATCCAGTCCGCTTCGGCAATCACGTCCAGATTATGCTCGATCACAATCACCGTGTTGCCGGCCGTAACCAGTCGGCGCAGAACAACCAAGAGTTTCGTCACATCGGCCATATGCAAACCGATCGTCGGTTCGTCCAGCATATACAGGGAACCGCCGCCGCGTTCGCGATTTTCCGATATCCGCGCCAGTTCCGTGACCAGTTTGAGCCGTTGCGCTTCGCCGCCACTGAGTGTCGGACTGGGTTGTCCCAGGGTCAGGTATTCAAGGCCCACGTCACGCAACAGTTCCAACGGCCGCCGCACCAGCGGTTGCGCTTCGAATATGACGATGGCATCCTCGACGGTCAAGGCCAACACGTCTGCAATCGATCGGCCACGGTATTCCACCGCCAGCGTTTCGGGATTGAACCGGCGGCCGTTGCACCCCTCGCAGGGGACATTGACATTGGGTAGAAAACTCATTTCGACCGTACGCTGCCCCTGCCCGTTGCAGGCATCGCAGCGGCCGCCGCGGATATTGAACGAAAAGCGGCCGGCCGTATAGCCGCGGACGCGTGCTTCAGGTGTCGCGGCAAACAGTCGCCGGACGGCATCCCAAAAGCCGACATAGGTTGCCGGACACGAGCGCGGCGTTTTACCGATCGGTTTCTGGTCCACTTCCAGAATACGGCAAACGTTTTCCATGCCGCGGATTTCGCGGCAACCGCGCCGGGTATCTTCGCGGGGCCGCCGGTTTCTTGCAGGGCGTTGCAGGGATTGCCGTATGTTTTCGTAGAGGATATCGCGTACCAGCGTACTTTTCCCGCTACCGCTGACGCCGGTAACGCAAACCATGCCGCCCAGGGGAATCGTAACATTGATATTTTTCAGGTTATGCAGCGTGGCGCCGATCACTTCCAGCGTGGCGGATTTCCCGGCGGACGGTTTCGCCGGCGCAACCGCCGCGCGCGGCAGCGGATGCGGCATGGGTTTACGCAGGGATTGCCCGGTAATGGAGCGGCGGTTCCTTGCCAGCGCGAGGGGTGTTCCCTGGGCTACCACCCGGCCGCCGTGGCGGCCGGCGCCGGGTCCAAGATCAACCACATGATCGGCGCGTCGGATTGTGTCTTCGTCATGCTCGACCACAATCACGGTATTCCCCTGATCGCGTAATCGCACCAGGGTATCGAGCAGCATCCGGTTGTCGCGGGCATGTAATCCGATGGTCGGTTCATCGAGAATATAACATACACCGCGCAAATTGGATCCAAGTTGCGAGGCCAAGCGGATACGGCGCGCTTCGCCGCCGCTCAGGGTCGGCGCCGAACGGTCCAGCGCCAGATACGACAGGCCGACTTCGGCCAGAAATTCGAGGCGGGCAAGGATTTCCGGCAGAACATCGCACGCGATGATTGCGTCGCGACCGCGTAACCGTAGTTGTTTGAAAAAGCGATGCGCCGCGACGACGGTCATACCGGAATAATCGGCAATCGACCGGTCGCGGAAGCGGATGGCCAACGCTTCGGGACACAACCGTTGACCGCGGCAGACGGGACAGACCGGGGCAACGCCTTCCCACCACTCGTTCCACCAGATTTCTTCCCCTGTTTGATCGGCGTCGAAACCCCGCATCCTCAACCCGGTCCCGAAACAGGCGGGACACCAGCCGTGTTTGGAATTGTAGGAAAACAGCCGTGGATCGATCGGCCGGAACCCGCGTCCGCAATCCGGGCAGGCGCGGCGGATGGAGTAAACAGAACCTGGCCCGGATGCTTTGCCGCGCGCAACCAGCGCGCCGCCGCCATAATGTAACGCTTGATCGAGCGCCGGCCCCAGCCAGTCGGCAGCATGCCGCCCTACCCTGCCGGTTGCAACCGGCAACTCGATATTGTGTTCGTGAAACCGTTGCAACCGCGGCCAGTTGTCGGTCGGCGTCATGACGCCGTCGACAAGTAATTGGTCGAATCCCTGCCGTACCGCCCAGCGCGCCAGATCGGTGTAATATCCTTTGCGCGCCGTCACCAGCGGGGCGAACAACGTCAGTGATTTTCCGGCAAAATCCCGTTGTAACCGGTCGGCGATCAAATCGCGGGTTCGGGCACGGATCGGAACCTTGCAATCGGGACAATACGGTTGCCCCAGTTTAACAAATAACAGCCGCAGAAAATGATGGATTTCGGTCACCGTCGCCACCGTGCTTTTGCGGCCACCGCGACTGGTTCGTTGTTCGATGGCAATGGTCGGAGGCATGCCGCGAACGGCATCGACATCGGGTCGCGCCGCCGGCTGCACAAACTGGCGCGCGTACGCGTTAAGCGATTCCAGGTAACGACGCTGGCCTTCGGCGAAGAGGATATCGAAGGCTACCGTACTTTTTCCGCTACCGCTGACACCGGTAATCACCGTCAACCGGTCGCGGGGAATTTGCAGAGACAGATTCTTCAAGTTATGTTCGCGGGCATGCAGGATCTCGATCCGGCGCGCTGCCGCCGGCCGCTTGGCGCGCGCGTGCTTCACTGTCCGCCGGTCGGCAACGGATGGCGATGACGCCTTCTTTTCCAGCCGTTGCATGGCCTCACGCAGAACGCGGCCGGTATGACTGTCCGGATGTTTCGCCACCTGGGCGGGTGTTCCCTGGCATACGAGGCGACCGCCTTGCGCGCCGCCTTCCGGCCCCAGATCGATGATCCAATCGGCATTACGGATGACATCGAGTTGATGCTCGATCACGATCACCGAATGGCCGTGTGCCAGCAACTCGTCGAAGGCCGTCAGCAAGACGGCAATATCGCTGAAATGCAAACCGGTCGTCGGTTCATCGAGTAAAAACAATATCCCGTTAGCGCTCCGCCGGGCGGCAACGCTTTGCCGGACGAATGAACCGGCCAGGTATCCGGCCAGTTTCAAGCGTTGCGCTTCGCCGCCGCTGAGTGTCGGGACGGGTTGTCCCAAGCGTAAATAGCCCAGCCCGACCTTGCGCAACGGCGCCAATGCGACGCCGATCTCGGGTCGGTCGGCGAAGAAAACGGTCGCTTCGTCGGCGCTCATATCCAACACATCGGCGATCGACCGGCCGACAGCCGGTTGTCCGGCCGCCGTCGCGGCGGCGGCGGGCGTCATGCTGACATCCAGAATATCGGCGCGATAACGGCGACCATTGCATTCGGAACAGCGCATGTAGACATCGCTAAGGAATTGCATTTCGACGCGTTCGAAGCCGCGTCCTTCGCATTCCGGACAACGGCCGGCGCGGGAATTGAAGCTGAAGGTACCGGCGTTATATCCGCGGGCTACGGCCGTCGGCGCGGCAGCGAAAGCCTTGCGGATAACATCGAACGCGCCGACATAAATCACCGGATTGGAACGTGTCGTTTTCCCGATCGTCGATTGATCGACCATGACCACATCTGAAATCCTGTCATGCCCGCTGATCCGTTCATGGCGTCCCGGTGTATCGACCGGCCGGTGTTGCAACCGGCGTAATCCGTAATAGAGGATATCGCGCATTAACGTACTCTTCCCGCTGCCGCTGACCCCGGTCAGGCAGACCAGCCGTCGCAAAGGAATGGAAACATCGATGCCCTTGAGATTATGCTCGGCGGCGCCCCGGATAACCAGCGTTGCGGCCGGCGCCGCTGTCTCCGGCAATGCCTGGGCGCCGGTGACGGCGCCGGCGTGTCGCCGGATGGTCTCGCGGCCGGAAAGGTAACGGGCGGTAAGGGAGTGGCGGTTTCGCTGTAACATGCGCGGCGTATCAAAGCACACGATCTCGCCGCCCTTCTCGCCGGGACCGGGCCCGAGATCGAGGACGCGATCGGCGGCCCGAATCACATCCGGGTCGTGTTCCACCACTACCAGACTGTTGCCCGCATCGCGCAACCGGTGCAGGATGGCGATCAGGCGCCGGATATCGCGTGGATGCAGTCCGATACTGGGTTCATCGAGTACGAACAACGTATTGACCAGGGCAGCGCCGAGCGCGGTCGTCAAATTGATCCGCTGCACTTCGCCGCCGCTGAGCGTACGCGACTGGCGATCGAGCGCGAGATAACCGAGACCGACATCCACCAGGTAATCAAGCCGGTTTCGGATTTCACTCATCAAAATCGCGGTTGCCTCGTCGGCGCCGGCCGGTTGCATATCGCGGAAAAAAGCGCGACAATCCGTAACCGGCAACAACATCAAATCGTGGATCGAAAGGCGTTCGTTGCCGAGGCGCCACATCAAGGCTTCGGGTTTAAGACGCGCGCCGTGACAGGCCGGGCACGGACTATAGGCGCGATAGCGCGACAGCAGCACCCGGATATGCATACGGTAACTCTTGGATTCCAGCCAATCGAAAAAACGGCGTATCCCGTACCATTTCCCGTCGTCCCACTCGCCTTCCCCTTCAATCACCCATTGGCGCGCCGCATCGGGTAATGCATGCCACGGAATATCGGCCGGAATACCGCGGCGGCGCGCGAATCGCAGCAGGTCGTCCTGGCATTCACGATACGAATCGCTCTGCCAGGGTTTGACGGCGCCTTCAGCCAACGTGCGGTCGGGACTGGGGATGACCTGTCCCAGATCGAGTCCGATCGTACGACCGAAACCGCGACAGATCTCGCAAGCGCCGACCGGGGCATTGAATGAAAACAGGTTGGCGGTCGGCTCGCGGAAATCGCGGTTACAATCGGCGCAATGTAGCCCTTGGGAAAACCGTAACTCGGTTGCCAACCGCGCCCAGATCTTGCCGTGCCCGTGTTTCAATGCCTGTTCGATATCATCGACCAAACGCGAACGGCTTCGTTGCTTCAGAGAGAACCGGTCCAGGGTCACATCCAGTATCTCGCCGGCGCGACGTTCCACGCGGGTATATCCCTGCCGTCCAAGCCAATCGCGAATTTCGGTCTCGCTGAAATTCGCCGGTACCCGGGTACTGAACCCGATGGCCAGGCGATCGCGATCCGGTCCGTCACCGGGAGCGCCGGCATCGATCGCGCGGTCAATCGCGTCGGCAATGGTTTGCGGTGTTTCCCGTTGCACGGATTGATTGCAGTCGGGACAAATCAACACGGCGGCACGGGCAAACAATAATTTCAAGCGGTCATTGATTTCGGTCATCGTGCCGACCGTCGATCGCGAGGTTCGAACGGGATTCACCTGATCGACGGCAATAGCCGGCGGAATTCCGTCGATACGGTCGACCCGCGGTTTGTCCATCCGTTCCAAAAACTGGCGGGCATACGGTGAAAAGGTTTCGACGTAACGTCGCTGGCCTTCGGCGTAGAGCGTATCGAATGCCAACGAAGACTTGCCGGATCCGCTAACGCCGGTTACAACGATAAGTTCGTTGAGCGGCAAGCGCAAATCCAGATTCTTGAGGTTATGCTGGCAGGCGCCGGTTATCGTGATGGCTGCGCGTTGTGGCATGGAATCGGCGTGCCCTTTCAATACCGTAACGCGGCGGCGGCGCCACAACCGCAACACACAGCGTCGGCAACACCGGTCACGTTGACGCTTCCGTAGCCGCCTTCGCCGCGCCGGACCCAGAGATAACCACAACGCGGACACACTGTGTCGCGTCCCGTCTTCGACGCGACGTTGCCCAAATAAACGAACTGCAAATGTTCGGCCGCGGCAGCATACGCCGTCCGCAATTGGTCCGGTTGCGTCGCCGGCGTTTGCGACCGGTAGCGCGGATGATAGGCGCTGATATGCAACGGCGTTTCCGGTCCCAGGTTCGCGGCAATCCAGTCCGCCAGCCTGGTAACCTTATCGGCAACCGTTTCGTCTTCAGGTACCAGCAAATGGGTTATTTCCAAGTGGCAGCCGGCCGCACGTGCCAGACGGGTAAACTGCAATACCGGTTCCAGCCGTCCGTGACAACGGCGCCGGTAAAAATCGTCATCCATACTCTTGATATCCACGTTCAAAGCATCCGTCAGCGCCAGTAACGCTTCCGCCGGTTCCGTTTCAATAAAACCATTGGTCACCAGCACATTGCGGAATCCATGCTCGCGCATTAACCTCGAACAATCGCGTACAAACTCGTAATTCACGAGCGGTTCATTATATGTATAGGCAACCTGTTGTACGCGGGCACGCCGTACGGCAGCCAACACCGCCTCCGGTTGCGCCCGTTCGCCGCGATCGTCAAGCGATTGGGAAATGGACCAGTTCTGGCAGAAATCACAGGCGAAATTACATCCCCAACCGCCGACGCTCAGGATATTGTCGCCGGGATAATAATGATAAAGCGGTTTCTTCTCGACGGGATCGATTTGCAGCGACGATATACGGCCATAGGAAAGCGCCTTCAGCTCGCCGTCGCGGACACACCGCACATGACAGCGCCCGCACTGTCCCTCGCGTATAAGGCAATGATGCGGACACAATCCACAGCGAATGCCGCCGCTATCGGATTGCTGGTATTCGGCGATTGGATCAACCGTCATTAGACGTCCTTTATCTGTGTTAGCGATGGCGTTGTCATGGAAAACATTGATAATGTCGTTATTAAGCGTCTCATATTTGTCGCACCCTGCGCTCGTCCGGCCGAGGACGGCCGGCTCCATATTTTTCAGACGGCGGTCCCCCGCCGTTATCAGAGCGCCATGCCGCGACAATTAGCCGTTATCAGAGCGCCATGCCGCGACAGTGCTGAGATATTCAGTATTATACCAAGCATACCGGGACATTGCAACCATGGACAAGCGAATTCCCAGGGCAAACGCATCTAATTTTTCAATGATTCCCCCATACGCCGGCATTTGGTTTTACCTTCGTTTACGACGCACTTCCTGAAGCAGGACGGTAAGCAGGTGCATTGCAAGCGGCAGTCCGACGTGATTCATGTCGATGGAATACGGCGGCGGTTCGGATGTCATCGATTCAACGTCGCGCTCCATGCCGGGGGACTCATCAACGATAGGTTTCGCCAGATGGGCGAGAAATTCCAACGCGATTCCGAAACGTTCACTCTGCGCCGCGATATCGGCTTCGCATCG
The DNA here is from genome assembly GCA_003567575.1 of PVC group bacterium. Lineage (GTDB taxonomy): Bacteria > Verrucomicrobiota > Kiritimatiellia > CAIKKV01 > PXCX01 > PXCX01. Next base: position 12,653 of record PWZG01000522.1, read on the forward strand.
GGCTTCATCCGTTTCGCGCGATACCCGGTAAAACGTTGCGCCGGCAAGACGTGTCGCATCCCTTAAACCACTCAGCAACCGGTCGGCATCCGCCAAATCGATTTGACGTCGCAACGATTGAAGTATACGGGTTGTATCATCAGGCGGCAGCGTTCGTTTACGGATGAAAAACCGTAGTACATCGCCCAGATCGTCAAGAGCCGTATCGAGCATCGTACCGGGATGACGGCTCTCGTTTTCGATCATCCGATAGAAGGTATCCCGATTACCAAACAGATTGGCGGCCGCAACAGCCAATGTCTGGCGCAATATGGGATCCTCGATATGAGGAAGTCGCATCAACAGCGGGCGAACCGCCGATGGTTCGCCGATTGTTTCCAGCGCTTCAGCGCAAGCGGCGGCCACGATGGCATGCGGCGTGGATTGTACTTGCTGGACCAACGGTCCGACGGCCCGCCGATCGCGTAAAGCGCCCAAACTGCTTGCGGCAGCTTGCGCGATCTCGGGAGTGGAATGGTCCAGGAAAGGCAAGACCGCCGGCAGTGCCGCCGGATCGGCGGCATGCCGCAATGCACGCAAAGCCGGCAGGGTCAGTCCCGTATCCGGACGATTCAAGGCGTCCACCAGCGCGGCTACCGCTTCCCGGTTCCCTATTCGGCCCAAGGCGGACGCCGCGGCTTCCCGGACGTTGCTGATCGGATTTCGCAATTGTTCGACCAGATCGCTGACCGCCAACGCGATCCGCTGGCGACCGATGCCGCGGACCGCCCGCGCGCGCGCCCGGCTGGTGGTGGCCGTGTCCATCATCAGGATATTGCCGACCAGCCGTAATGGATTGCCGACAACAATACGCGACAACGTGGTTCCTATCGGCAGTTCACCATCCACCGAGCGTAACCGACTGATCAGCGGCAATGCCACGCCCCATGCAATGGCCACATGCATCAACGCCAGCAGATGAATGAAACCAAAACGGAATTCGGCGGGATGCATCGGCATGGGAAACCGAACTTCGAACCAGTCGACCAGGAAACCGCCGAGTAACGGACCCAGGGACGACCCCAGGCCAACCAATGTCCAATGCACCGCCATGGCCATCGTTCGATCTTCACGCGGCGTCAACACCGACAACGCATTCAATTGACACAAACCCACGCCGCAATAGAACAAGCTGGCCAGAAAATTCGTGATTGTCAAAATCAGCATGGGTTGTGCGATCGGAACCTTGCCCATCCAGGGCAACGGCACCATGACGGTCGTGTTACGCAGGAAAAACCAGGCAAAGGCGAATACCGGCACAATCAACATCATACTGATCAGAAACGAACGCGGCCCTGTGCGTTTGATGAAAAATCCCCATAGAAGACCGCCTACAATGACCGCCAGCGATGAGCTCAGGTTCAATACCGCCAATTGCGAATAGCTGAAATCTAATTTGCGTGTCAGAAAAAGAATGGAAAATGATCCGATTAACCCCAGATTAAAATACCAGACGGTCATGCCGGCCGTCAAAAAACTGAAATCACGATTACGAAATGGCGTCACCATCCGATGCCACAGCCGTCGTCCGACGGAACACACCACCCGCGGCGGTTCAGGAACCTTCAAATGCGCAACGATATCCAGGCATCCCGCCAGTGCGCCGATGGCAAAAACAAGGGCAAACCCAAAGAAATGACCGTCCGGTTGCCGCGGATCCGGGAAGATATCCAGCAAATAACCAAACACCACCAGCGTCGGCGTATAAACCATCCAGAGCAGACTCTGGCGTGTTCCCCAGAAACGGCTGCGCTGATGTTCGGGGATCAAGTCAGCCATCCAGGCGTGCCAGGTGCTGACCGAAAGCTGCGCGAAAACGGAGCTGACGGCTACCATTATCAGAATGAGCCGAATCCCGGTTACCCCGGTGAATTGCGGACTGATCACCAGCATAATCGGCGCAAACCAGACCACGCGATGAACCATCGACAAGGCCGCCCAAAGCCATTTACGCTGGCGAAACAGCCCGCTTAACAAAGCGCCGGGAACTTGCAGGATCATGGTGAACTGCTGGATGCTGACCATGAAACCAATCCAAAACGCGTCGGCGTTCAGGCTTTCCATCAGCATGGTCAGCGGCGTTCCCAGAAGCGTTAGCCAGACCATGGCCAGCATGCCGGCAATGATGTTCCATCTCAGGCCTACCTGAATCTGACGGGGCGAAGGACCCAACGGCGGCGATGCTGTATCATTATGCTCAGCGGATAAAGTCATGGCATGACCTTTCGATAGAGCGTTTCGTGTTGTTCGGCGACCGCGCTCGCGGAATAGCGTTTTACATGTGCCAGCCCCCGTTCCGTCATGCAGGCGCGCCGGCCGGCGTCATTGAGCAGTTCAAGCATGGCCCGACTCCATGCCGTTTGGTTGCCGGGTTCGATGCATACGGCGGCATCCCCGACCGTTTCCGGCAGGGCGCCGCCGGTTGACACGATAACCGGTGTTCCGCAAGCCATGGCTTCGAGCGGCGGCAAACCGAATCCTTCGTACCAGGATGGCATAAGCAACAGGGTTGCCAGCCGATAAATAACGCGTAAATCATCGTCGGGCAACGCGCCGAGGCAAGGCACGCGGGATATCAGACCGAGTTCACGGCGGAGTTGTACAAAGCCTTGCGATTTCCAGGCGAGTTTCCCCACCATCACCAGCGGCGGTGTATCGCGTTCGACCCGGCATAACCGCGCATAGGCATTTAACAAACCTTCCGTATTTTTCTTGGGTTCGATATTGCCTACATAAAGCATGAATCGCGGCGGCAACCCGTATCGCCGGCGTACGGCGGCGGTGTGAGTATCTGGCGGTGGATCAAAAAAAAGCGGCGCAACGGCCGGCGCAATGACATGGACCATTGACTCAGGCAACCGGAACCGTTGAACCACGTCGTCGCGCACCGTTGCCGATGGCGTCACAACGGCGGCCGCGCGCCGAATGGCGGATGGCATCAAACACCGATAATGCCATGCATTGGCGCGTGCCGCCCATTGCGGAAAACGTAACGCCACAAGATCGTAAACCGTCAACACTACCGGCGACGACGCGGCCAGGGGGGCGATATATCCCGGTGCATGCAACAAAGCCGGCGAACGCCGCCGCAACGTCAACGGCAACAGCGTCTGTTCCCAGACGATACGTAAAAACCGCGAACGAACGGGGAAGCGGATGGTCTCGATGCTGAAACGTTCTCCGGCCAAGTGTGTAAGATCGCTGCCGGGCGCGTTGTAAACCCGGTATCGCAACCGTCCATGAATGGCGAGCGCCTCCAGCAGACCCCGGATACAACGTTCCACCCCCGATTCCCGGCTACGCCCCAGCAGGACTGCGTTAATGTCTATAGTGCCTGGATTCACACGCCAATTCCTCGTAAAGATCCGTCATCAACACACCGACGCGGCGCACGTCAAAATCACGCACGGCACGCTGCCGGCCGGCCTCGCCCAATTGCCGCCTTAACGCGGTATCGCCCGCCAGTGACCGGACGGCATCCGCCATGCCGGCAACATCGTTTGGCATCGTTAAATATCCGGTCACACCATCGACAACAATTTCCCGTGCCCCGCCGGCGTTCACCGCAACGACCGGCTTAGCGGCGGCCATGGCTTCGACCATGACCCGTCCGAATGGTTCCCGATCCGCCGGATGCACCAGAATGTCCAAAGCCCGCATCACATCCGGCATATCCTCGCGATAACCGGCCAGCAAAGCCCGCCCTTTCAACGGACCTTCGCAAATCCGGCGGCGCAGTGATCGTTCGTATTCCGGATGATCGCCAAAGCGGTCGTCTCCAACGATGACGAACCGGAAATTATCATCTTTCTCCCGGACCAGTTTTTCGGCTATATCCAGAAAGAGGGCATGCCGTTTCCACGGCGCCAGATTACCCGTCATGCCGATCAACATGATATCGTCTTCGATGCACGGGAAAAAAGACCGGCGCGCGGCCGCCCGTGCGGCGGCATTTTCCGTAAACCGCATGACATCAATTCCGTTGACGATAACGCGAACGCGGTCGCGACCGTTGCGGTACTGCTGGATATGGTCGGCCACGGATTTTGAAACGGCGACAATTACGGTTGACCGCCTGTATAGCCAGCGTCCGATCCGGCCCAGCGGCACCAGGTCGCGCACATGCCAGATACATGGCAGACCCGCCAGTTGTGCAGCCGGCGCGGCGATCAAGTTCGCCTTATTACTGTTGGCATGCAGGACGCGGATATCCTCCTGTTCGGCTAAACGACGCAATGCGGCGACTTGACGCAGCCCCTGCGCCCCCATCGCCGTCAAACGCAACGGATTCCACGTTCGTTGCACCCGTATTAGCGGCTGATCAAAAACCCGGTCACCGCCGGATCGCAAACGGGCGTTTAACGGTCCGGCCGCCGGCGCCGCAACCACCGGGCAAATCCGATCGCGGTCCAGAAACCGGATCCATTCCGCCAAGCCGACTTCGGCGCCTCCCATGACTGCCGTATGGTTGACAATTAATACGCGGTGACGCATGGCGCGTTATTCTCCATCCCGTGACCGAACCTAAACAGAAACGATACCGCGCCGGGGTTACCGCCGATCCAAGCGCCGCATCGCGCTCAGCGCCTTCGATACCAGTATGCCGGCAATACATCGCGTTCGGCGGCCAGCAGATCCCGGATACATGCGTCGGCATCGCCGATATTGTTGCAGATGGGATCGGTAAGCAGCGCCCTGCGCAGCAAGGCGCGATCGCCGGTCATGGCTGCTTCCGCGGTCAATTCATGGGAGTCAAGCAACTGTGTCTGCAATCCCAGAATTCCGCGCGGCATATCGCCCAGCGGTTGCGGCCGTGGCCCCCGCATATCAACATCGCACCGCAATTCCAGGAATGCATCGTGCGGCAAATTGGTTATGGCGCCGCAATTGGCGGTGTTTATGAAAAACGGTTTCCCCAAACCGCCCCACATGCTTTCGATGATGTCGGTGGCATGATCGTTGTGGACTTCCCGCATAAACTGTTTAACGCTGAGACTGCCGGCGGCGTAGCGCTTTGTCTGATTCCAGGCGTCAGCCATTAAGGCGGCGCGGGCGGCGGCGTCGAAAAGCCGCAACGGTTCCGGCTCACAGGCTTTGACGCCATACCCCTGAAAGAACGGGACATATTCCTTGGTATGCCCGATATTGTCCAGGTAGACGCCGAAAAGATCGAACAGTTTCAAGGCATAAGTCCAATTGTAACGCGACTTGGAATGTTCCCCGGGATTATTCTTTTCCGCGGCCGCCTTGCGCAACACAAATCGGCGTACACGCGGCATCATATCCTTGCCGTCGTAGAGGAACCGGAACAGCACGGTAAAGTGGTTCACGCCGCCAATCGCCAAGTCGAGCCGGCGCTGTACATCGGGCGGGATACACCCGGCATCCTCGGGCAGAATCCCGACATTCTTACACCAACCCAGTCGGTTATAAGGTTCGTGATGACCGTCGCACAGCGCAAAGCTGGTCGTTTGCGGCGCATAACTACGCAAGGCCATACCAAGAACGGTGGTTGGGTTGACGAAATTGATGACCCATGCGTCGGGCGCCAGGCGCGCCGCATCACGCGCCATCGCCACGGCATGGGGAATCTCGCGCAATGCTCGGAAAATTCCGCCGGGACCTATGGTGTCGGAACTGCACATGCGAATACCGTGCCGGGCCGCGATTTCGGTGTCGACCCCGCGGAAATGGGCATTGCGATCGGAAAACGTCAGGACCATGAAATCCGAACCGGCCATAACCTTGCGCCGATCGGTATTCCCTACGACCTTGACACCGCAACCCGTTGATTTAAAGATGCGCCGTGCCAGACGCATCATGGTATTCAACGTCTTAACATCGGTGTCGACCAGCGCCAGCGTACCTTCGCGCATGACTTCGCTGGACGCCATCTTGTGGATAACTTGTTTCCCGAAAAAATAGCTGCCGGCCCCAATTACCGTAATCTTCGGTCCTCGCATCGTCATTTCAACACCTCTCAATTGTCACGCCGATAAAGCGGCGCAATGTATTTCCGAAACTCCGTCAATATACATTACAACCATCGTTTTGACAAGTATCGGCTCTGCCGGAATTGCTGGGATGATCGCCGTCATGATTGACAATACAGGACAACATGCCATAATGCATTGTCTGATTGCATTATCTTCCGGCATCCGCCTGCGGAGGGAATGATACCGCACAGTCGTGTCTGATATCGTCAGAATAAACTATAAGGAGGGCCAATCATGCCATCACTGGAAATGCTCGGTTCGTTCACCTTGTCGCCATTGAAAATCGATGAAATCGTTACTCGCAAAGGGCCGGGTAACTTTGCCTTGGGATACGTCGAAAACAAAGTATTCTACGTACGGTACATCGGGCGCGCGGACGAAGACATCAATTCAACACTCAAGAGCTGGGTAAACTATCGTGAGGACTGCAACCGTTTCAAGTTTTCCTATGCCCCAAACGCACGAGCCGCCTTTTTGAAGCATTGCGAAATTTTCCACGCATTTGCCAAGGGCAGCGGGCTATCCGAAAAAGATCATCCGGACCGGCCCGAGGGTTCCGACTGGACGTGTCCGGTATGCGATTATTTCAGCCGACCACAACCGGAATCATGAAAACCAGCGTCTCACGATATGTCATTTCCGTTCTGATCTCGGACCGGGTGGGGATCATGCGCGGCATTACGTCGGCTGTTACCGATCTGGACGGCGACATACAAGGCATCAGCCAGACGGTGGTTCAGGCATATTTTACGGTTATTCTGGTTGCCGCGTTTAAGCGTCCAGTTACCGCGCGGACCATTCAAACGGCCATTTCCAGCGCCTTTCGCGAAGACGAGATTTCGGTAATGGTCCGGGAATTCCATGATCATTCCGCATCGCTATCGAAAGGGGAACGCTATATCCTTACGTTAATGGGCCGTGAATCTCCGGGTATACTCAAGCAACTGACCACTTACTTGGCCGATAAAGAAATAAACATCGAAGACTGGTATTTCCGTATCGACGGCATCATGGTAACCCATATCGGAGAGATAACGGTTCCGCCGCGACTCGATATCCGACAGATCCAGGATGATTTGCGAGCACTGCTGGAACCGCGCGATCTGCGGGTACACTGTCGTCACGAAAACCTGTTCCGTGCAACCAACGAAGTCGAATCCATCGGCTTAATGCTGGGCAAACACGCTGGATAATGTCCATTGCCGCGACATACGCCTTGCTTTTTCATGCGTATTCATTATTATATCCTGCATGTACAGAACCGATAATGTGTTGGGTACCGTCCGCATGTTGCAGGACGAGAATCTTGACGTGCGTACCGTCACGATGGGAATCGACTTATCCGACTGCGCCGGACGCGATATGGCGGCGGTAACGGCTGCCGTTCACGATAAAATCACCCGTAAAGCGCGCAACTTGGTGAAAACCTGCGATGACGTCTCCTCCCGTTACGGGATTCCCATTATCAACAAACGTTTGGCGGTTTCGCCCGCCTCGCGTTTGCTCGAAGGCCACGAACAGGATGCCGCGCCGCGTCTGGCCAAGGCGTTGGATGCGGCGGCGGCGGCGGTGCAGGTGGACCTGATCGGTGGCTATACCGCGCTGGTACACAAGGGGATGACGCCGGGTGAACAACTGCTGATCGATTCGTTGCCGGAGGCGCTCAGCACAACCGAACGACTTTGTGCTTCGGTAAATATCGCGACGACGCGCGCCGGCATCAATGCGGATGCCGTTTTGCGCGTTGCCGAAGCGATTGTAAAAACGGCGGCGGCAACGGGAGATCGGAACGGATTCGGCGCCGCCAAACTGGTCGTATTCGCCAACAGCGCCGAAGACAATCCATTCATGGCAGGCGCCTATCTTGGCGAAGGTGAACCGGAATGCGTCATCAATGTCGGCGTCAGCGGTCCCGGCGTTGTCAAACGGGCGGTAGAGCGGCTGGTAACCGCCCTGCCCCACTGTACGCTTGACCAGATTGCCGAGGAAATCAAGCACACTGCTTTCCGGGTGACCCGCACCGGAGAGCTGATCGGGCGTGAAGTCGCGGAGCGGCTGAACACCCCGTTCGGCGTCCTGGACCTGTCCCTGGCGCCAACCCCGCGGGTTGGCGACAGTGTCGGCGAAATCTACCAGGCCATGGGCATTACCCACATCGGTGCGCCGGGCACGACGGCCGCCGTTGCGTTACTGAACGACGCCGTCAAAAAAGGCGGCGCTTTCGCATCGGCCGCCGTAGGTGGCCTTTCCGGCGCCTTCATTCCCGTCATGGAAGACCGCGCGCTGGCCGAGGCCGTGTCCGAAGGATGGTTGACGCTTGAAAAGCTCGAAGCCTTGACCGCGGTCTGCTCGGTCGGTCTGGACATGATCCTTATCGCCGGCGACACGCCGTCCGCCATCGTGGCCGGCATCATTCTCGATGAAGCCGCCATCGGTGTTTGCAATCGGAAAACAACCGCGGTACGCCTCATCCCGGTACCGGGCGCCAAGCCGGGCGATCACATCGATTTCGGCGGTTTATTCGGTTCCGGCACCGTCATGAAGATTACCGCGCCAACCGGCAGTGAAGAGTTTGTGCGCCACGGCGGCCATATCCCGGCGCCGATACAGAGTCTTGTCAACTGACGCCATGCAGCCGTCATCCCCGCCATCCAGCCCGCCCCGCGCCGATACCGAGCTGGCTGTTCTGAACCGGATCATCCAGGCGATGGCGCACCATCATGATCTTGCCACCCTGCTACATGATGTACTCGACATTATCGAAACGGAATTGGGGATGACCTGCGCCACGCTGACGTTGCGTTTGCCGGGATCGGATGTGTTCGAGATCGAAACCTCGCGCGGCCTTACGGAACACGAACAATCACGCGGCCGTTACCTGCTCGGCGAAGGCGTAACCGGTCAGGTCGCCCAGACGGGACAACCCGCCCTGATCCCGGACATTCGCAGCGATCCGCGTTTTCTCAACCGCACCGGTTCACGCGCCGGACAAACGGTGGCCTTTATCTGCGTTCCGGTCAAACATCATCACGAGGTCATCGGAACGTTCAGTGTCGACCGCGCGAAACCGGATGACGCCACATTGAAACGCGATTTGAATTTCCTGGCCATTGTGGCCAACATCCTGGCCGAGGCCGTGGTCGGCATCCAGGAACAACGCGCTGCAACCGACGCATTGCGGGCGGAAAATCAGCGATTACGCCGCGAACTCGGCGACCTGTACCGGCCGCGCAACATTCGCGGCAATTGCAGCAACATGCGTGTCGTCTATCAGCAGATCGCCCAAGTCGCCGACAGTCAGGCCACCGTACTTATTCGAGGCGAATCCGGCACCGGCAAGGAACTGGTAGCGCACGCCATTCACTATGCCAGTTCACGCCATGAGCATCCGTTCGTGCGCGTCAATTGTGCCGCATTGCCGGAGACCCTGATCGAAAGCGAATTGTTCGGCCACGAAAAAGGCGCCTTTACCGGCGCATTACAACAGCGCAAAGGCCGCTTCGAACTGGCTAACGGCGGCACGTTGTTTCTGGATGAAATCGGCGACATCTCGCCGGCCGTACAGGTGCGGATGTTACGGGTGATCCAGGAACGCTGTTTCGAACGTGTCGGCGGCAATCAGACCATCAAGGTCAACGTGCGACTGTTGGCGGCTACCAGCAAGAATCTTGAAGAAGCCATCCGCGACGGCCGATTCCGCGACGATCTGTATTACCGGCTCAACGTCTTTCCCATCCACATGCCGGCGCTACGCGAGCGACGTTCAGACATTATCCTGCTGGCGGATCATTTCCTGCAGAAATACAACGACGTTTACCATAAACAGATTAAACGGATTTCCACGCCGGCCATCAACATGATGATGGCTTACCACTGGCCGGGCAATGTTCGCGAGTTGGAAAACTGCATCGAACGCGCAGTCCTTTCAAGTACCGACGATGTGATTCACGGCTACACCTTGCCGCCATCCCTGCAAACCAGTGAAGCAACCAATACAGCCATGTTGCCCGATAACGGCGCCAGTCTGCGTGCCATGGTCGATGCGTTCGAGCGCGAAATCATCGTCGATACGCTCAAAAAACACCGCGGCAACGCCGCCGCCGCCGCCCGGATGTTGCAGGTCACGCAGCGCATCATGAACTATCGCATCAAGCGTCTAGGCATCGCGCCGCACAACTTCAAATAGAGGGTGATATGCGCCCGCTGGCCCCAAATTGCGGACTCAAATTGTCCTCGATTCGGTTTCCCGTTGTCCTCAACGGCTCATCAGAACCAGCCTTCGCCATGCGGCTACGGCTCGGCAGGGATTCGCCCTCCACAAAAAGGTCAAGCAGTGCGTGATGCGATTGGCCACGCAATTTGGAGGGCGAAGCCATGCCACGGCGTAGCCGAAGGCGAAGACGGGTCCCGCTGATCCGCATGAGGACCGATCGAAACCAAGGTGCGAACGAATTGACGGCAAGTCAATCCGCAATTCCGGGACCATCCTTTCGTCTTGCCTCATAATCGGCAACCGTGGTATCTTCCTGGCATGACCCTATCCGATTTCATCGCCAAATGGCGCAAAGTTGAGTTAAAAGAACGTTCCGCCGCCCAGGAACACTTTCTTGATCTGTGCCGCGTCTTCGAGCATCCCCCCCCGGCCGCGGCCGATCCGACCGGCGAATCGTTCTGTTTCGAAAAGGGCGCCGCCAAACACGGTGGCGGGGATGGCTTCGCCGACGTATGGAAACGCGGCTTTTTCGGCTGGGAATACAAAGGCAAACACAAAGACCTGTCGGCCGCCTATGACCAGCTTCTACGATATCGGGACGCGCTGGAGAGTCCGCCATTACTCGTGCTCTGTGATCTTGACCGGATCATTGTCCGGACCAATTTTACCGGAACGGCATCCGTTAAACATGAAATCCCGCTCGAATCGCTGGGTAAAACCCGTAACATCGAGATTATGC